>CASECL010000142.1 GCA_949286445.1 uncultured bacterium
ATATAATCAATTCAAATTTAAAATCAGATGAAACAAAACCAGTACTGCTGAAGTAATTCAAGTTGCCGGCTGATTGCAGAGCTGGGGGAAACATATCTTATCCTGCACTATCCTGCTCGGCTGAAACGCCGCTGCACCATACTTACTTTTCCCTTCCGGTGCATTGTAAAAACTCTATTGTTCACTGCCTGGTACCGAAATTTGGCCATTGTCGTTCGGGTCTTCCACCCGTTTACGCAAGTCACGGAACAGCCGGAAGGTATCCACGGTGCCGCCAATCATAAACCAGAATGTGGAGATAGTGCCGATGATACAGGGTACTACCAGAGAAACAACCAGAAAATAGGTATTCCACCAGCTTTCCGGCCACGGCTGGAATAGATTCCATATTGCCACAATTGCAAATGTTCCGACCAGCTGGTAGATAAATACATAACCGAATACTGACCAGGCAATCGCTTTGTCGCCCGGACTGTATTCCGGGGTTATGCCGATCAATTTGCTGAAAACAGTTCTCAATGTCCAGCGTTCTTTGCGTTCCGCCAATTCCTCTTCCGGGGTGTCGCAGTATTTGCCGCGATGCAGAAGTTTATCCAGGTCATACGGTTTATAAGTCAGGTATGAGCCGATAATGTAGCTGGAAATCGCAAGGATCATGGAAATAAAAAATATTTCATAAGAGTTTATGGGAAATTTTACCGGATCCATTGACCATTTTATCCACGGATCAAAAGGTGAACTTGCCGTGACTAAAAAGGTATTCAACGGTTCCACCCAACTGTTTCTTTCCAGCCAGGGGTAAATTTTATCTGCCCAGTTGCGCTGGAAAATCAGCCCCAGCAGTGACGATCCGGAGCCGAAAATAATCGCACACCATGCCCCGGTAAGATTGCCGAAACGGCTGTACAGCCCGAAAATCATAATCGGCCCCGCCCCTCCCAGCCAGAAGGCGCACATAATGGTTGTGAACATATTTATGTAATCAATCTGGGAAAACAGCAAGGCTATAAGCAGAAAGAATATTGTCACTCCCAATGTAGTCAGCCGAAGCAGAAGCAAATGTGTCTTTTGCGGGAGATGCCGGTTCATAAAGGGCAGAATCATATCCTGTACAATACAGCCTGCCGCATTGAAAATACGCGAATCATCCGTAGAAATCAGCAGCATGATCATCAGGAGACAGAACAGTCCCAGCATCCCGGCGGGTAAAATATTGCGCAATACCATCGGCATCATCATCTGCTGATACAATGTACGGTATTGCTGGAAATTTTTCCTGGCCTCCGGAGTATCGCCCAGTTCCTCCCGGACAACTTTGAAATACCGGGTGTCAAGATTGTTCTGCTGGGACAGCGGAGCATCTTTGCCGGTAATATGACGTACCGGAGGAATTGCCGCTACTGCCGCATTCACCCTGGCAAAATCCTCCCGGTTTTCAACCACTTCATCCAATACCCGGCTGGAAAGCTGTTTTCTCAGTTCATTATTGGTCACCCGGAAACGGTTGCTGCTGTCATGCGCAGAAAAGTTACCGCTGTTCATGAAAACGTAAACCAGCAAGCCGAGCAACATGATGGTCATGAATGAAAATCCGTTGCGCCAGGCTCCGAGAATACCGGCCATTTT
The DNA here is from genome assembly GCA_949286445.1 of uncultured bacterium. Taxonomy (GTDB): domain Bacteria; phylum Verrucomicrobiota; class Lentisphaeria; order Victivallales; family Victivallaceae; genus CASECL01. Next base: position 1,627 of record CASECL010000142.1, read on the forward strand.
CTGTTCGTGGGGCGTACGCCCGGAATTGGTGGTGTCATTGCCGATCCAGCTGGCCCGGTTGACCACCGAATTGGTCAGATTAACCATTATTGCAAAAACATTGAAATCCCGCAGCTGGGCAACATCATAGGGATTGATAAAACTTTGTTCCGGCACCCGGTCCCATAGTATCGGGGATATATCCACACCCCAGGAGAATTTCAGCAGAATAAAACCGGCAATCATAACAAATATTGGGTAAGAAAGCAATCCCTGCAAACAGTCCGTCACCAGCAGTGAAATCCGCCCCGCCGGCCAGATAATCAGCATTGCCAATGTCAGACACATTACTACAATGATCACATAACAGGGCAGATTTATGCCGCAGATCATAATCCGGTGCGGCAGTCCCAGATAGTAGATGAAAAAATTGGCCGCAATAGCCGGACCGATGGCATTGGTCACCATTTCGGATATGGTGCTGATCGTTGCTGTGATCACCCGGAATGACCGGCTGCCGTAACGCATTTCGATAAACTGTCCCTTGGACAGGCACCGGGTCTGACGCCAGCGGTAGGTGCAGAATCCGGTCAGGGCCATTACCACTCCCACCGGAGCGATGATATTATTCCAGAAGCCGATGCCGTAACCGGTTTGATAATTCTGTTCACTGCCGGCCACCAGGGTAATCACGGATAACATTGATGCCAAGTCTCCCACTGATATCACATAACGGCCGGCCACCCGTCCCGCCGCCAGAAAATCAACCACGCTTCTGGCATATCTCCGGGAATAAAATGCCATGCCGATAACCAATGCAAGCGGAACAACAACGATTACCCAATCCAGTAAACCCATATTTTTCCGTATTCTCCCCCGGGATAAAAATAAAATTCCCGTTTGTTATTAGTTTTCTGTCTGCCGATAAATTCTCCTGAAATAATTCCTGTTCACACTGAAAATGTGTCAATAACTGCAATCCTGATACCGGGAAAAAGATCGAATTGAAGTATTTTTAACGTAATCTTCGAGTTATCATAGCATAATATTATCCTTTTTGCAAATATTATTCCCGGGAAAAATCTTATTTTTATGATTTATTCACTGATGCAAATATTGCTTACAGCAGAGTGAATAGCAGAAGAAAATCACAGCCATCCCATAGGAAAAGAAAAAGTTGAAAAATGATGGTTCTGGATGACCTACAATCAATAAGAGAATTATTGGATCCTCAAAGTTATCCTCCGGGAACGTGGTCAG
>CASECL010000143.1 GCA_949286445.1 uncultured bacterium
TATAGAGGAAAGTATTTCAAAAATAGTAATGATAGCCCATTTTGTTTACAAAAGGTCTGAGGGGGCAAAAAAAATCGGAAAGTCGAAACTGATCTGGGGGAAATTTTTCCGATGGGCATTTTGTGTCATACGATTTGACATACAAGAATAAGGCAAAGCAAGCCAATTGAGACACTCATTTGAGCTTAAAAAGGAATTAAAATTGGTGGAGGTGGCGGGATTTGAACCCGCGTCCCGACAGAAATAAATGAAAATCACTACATGCTTAGCCTGTCATAAGATTTTTTCGTCCGTCCGGCTTGCCGGCAGGCAGGCCGCCTTTCAGACTAACTGTCCTTGTCTCCTCGGAATGAACCGCACAGTCGAATCCACTCCCAGAATGCTGCATGACGCCCCGGTTACTTAGCATCCTTCAGTAAGCGGAACGTGGCGGTAAATTAGGCCGCCAGTGCGTAACTATCGTTCGCAGTTATTGTTTTGACCGATGATTTACGAGGCCAACGATCATCCTCGGCATGCAATTCGCACCGATTTTTGCCAGTCGAATCCGGAACACCCCCAAAAATGGTATCCCATCCTCCCTTAATATATCACCGTATCTCGATTAATACAAATTTTTCACGCGTGCAAATCAGAATTTCATGCAGCTGATTACGGCGTTTCCAGTTAATGGAACGCCATTCAGAAAAATTTATTCAGCTCCATAAAAAAGCTTTCCAGATCGCTGAAACGACCCGCAACCCTCCGGTCAAGCGGCGTAGACTGCGCGTTTACCAATACAATTTTACCCTCCGCATGAAACGTAAGTTCCGGCAGCGAAGCCACCGGATAAACCGTTAAACTGCTCCCCAGTACCAGCAGCAAATCTGCCCAGTTGAAATCCATTTCCGCTTCCCGCCAGAGTTTTTTATCCAGACCTTCACCGTAAAACACTATATCCGGTTTAACCAGACCGCCGCATTTACAGCACCGGGGAACTTTCCCGGACATCACTTCAGGCGCAATCTCGTTGTAACTGTAATATTCCCCGCAGGATAAACAATGATGATGCGCCGCACTGCCGTGAAGTTCCCCCGGATTTATGCTGCCGGCACGGGTATGCAGAATATCTATATTCTGGGTATATACCCTCTTTAAATAACCTTGTTTTTCCAGATTTGCCAGACTCGTATGCACAATGTTGGGCGCAAAGTCATCCGCCCGATAGACAAATTCCGTTGCCCACTGGTAAAAAAGTTCCGGACGGGAAAGAAAACAGTCGATGGAAAGTATTTCCTCCACGCTTCTTCCGTGCCACGGCTTTGAGTAAACTCCGGTTGATGCACTTCTGAAATCCGGTATGCCGGACAAAGTGGATACTCCAGCCCCGGTCAGCGTGATAAAGTATTTTGACGTTTTTATTGCCTCCGATACCTCCGGAATTGTCATCAGGACGGATTGCATTTTCAAACAAACTCCACCAGTTTATTTAATGCCAGTTTGGGTACATGAAGCACATCATTACTGTCCAGGTAATAATTTACTCCATTTTTATCAGTGATTTCATCGGTAACCGGATTTTCTGCCGGCTGCCCGAAAGCCACCAGATAAAGCAATTCACTTTCCGCTCCGATACCAAGTATTGCTTTAACTTTATCCCGATCAAAAGCCCCTAGCCAGCAACTGCCGAAACCGGCAGCCGTTGCCGCCAGCATCACCGATTGTATTGCGGCTCCTGCTTCCGCATGAGCCAGGGGGCCGGATGCTCCGGAAACGGTGACCGCCAGAAAATATTGCGGCGCATCTTTGCCCCATTCCGGCTGGCGGCGGGGAGTCACCAGTCGTCCCCAGGCGGTACAGGCAAATACTTCCCGGCACTTTTCCTGGCTGGTTACTGCAATATAACGCAGTTTCTGCCGGTTGCTGCCGGAGGGCGCGTAGCGTAAAACTTCGAGTATTTTCCGGAAAATTTCTTCCGGCATACCGTCAGGACAAAATCGTCTTATGCTCCGGCGTGAACGCAGAGCCTCAATAACA
>CASECL010000144.1 GCA_949286445.1 uncultured bacterium
ACCCGTGGTGGAACCCGGCGGCGGAACTTCAGGCGGCAGACCGTACGCACCGCATCGGCCAGACCAGGAGTGTAAGTACGATTAAGTTGCTGGTAAAGGACAGTATTGAAGAAAAAATACTTGAACTTCAGTCCAAAAAACAGGAAATTTTCAATCAGGTTATAGACAGTTCGCAGCTTTACAGTGAGAAACTTTCGATGGAAGAGTTGCGCTATCTGCTTAATTAACATACAAGGGGAGTTGCAAATATGCTTAACTGTCAGGAATGCGGTGCTGCCAACAAGGATGATGCAGTGGTTTGCCGGCAGTGCGGTGTCAAATTGAATCACCGGGAGATTTCCCGCGCTTTTGAAAGCGCAGCTGAAACTGCCGGCAAAGTTCTGGTTCGCAAACCGGTCAAAGCGATAAAAAAGACCGGCAGACTGGTTTGGCGGGTGGTGATATTTATTCTGGTTGCGGTTGGGTTTGCCCTTGCCGCCGCGGCGGTGTCGCTGTTTGACAAACTCATGTGGCCGGATTATCCGGAGAAAGTGGAGCTTACCGAGGCAGACCGCAAGGAAACCGGCAAAATTTACACGGAATTTCAAAAAAAACCGGAAAAATACCTTAATATACTTGAAATTAATCGTATCGGGAACTATCTTTTATATGATGCCAAGGGCAATAAAGCAACACTGAAAGCCGGGGCGGGGAAAAAATGGGCCTGGCTGCTTGACGGTGGAACGGTGAACTTCAATGCCAAACGCCGGGGGGATGTGTTTGAATTTGTTTTTTACGGCCGGGTCAAGTACAATATACCGTATCGCCTGAGGTTTGTTTTTGACGCAGTCAGACCGGAGGATGGCAAGCTGAAATTATACCATGCCACGTTGGGGTCATTGCCGCTGTGGGGTGCCGATGCCGGGAAAGTGTTTGAAGACTTTACAGAGATGCTCGGTCCGCAGGGGAAAAAGATATATCAGGAGTTCAGCCGGGTCCGTGACGCCAGAATGATGCTTCACAGCAGGGCGAATGATACGATATTGTTTGATATGGTGAAAGAAAAAGGTAAAGAAGAAAAAGATAAGTAATTTTGGAGTTTGTTGCGGTATGGAGATTAAGACGTTACAGGAAATAACCGCCGATGCGCGTGAGGTTTACGTCAGGGCGTTGAAAAATTGCAGCCGCCCGGAGGTGGATATTGCCATAGAGGGGATGAAACAGGTTGTCAAAATGGAGCCGGCGTTCAAGGTTGCCCGCGACAAATTGCGTGAACTTGAACGGCGCAAGGCCCGTGAAATGGGGGCATTCAGCAAGATGCTGGCCAGCATAGGCGGTGCTTTCAAAGCCGGAAAGGTGCGTGCTTTGGCCAGGAAAAATCCGGTGGAGGCTTTGGCTGTTGCCGAAGATGCTCTTGCAAGTTACGTTTATATTCCTGCGGTACTCAATGCCATGGCAGATGTAGGCGAGGATTTGGAAGCACCTTTCATCACGGTGGACGCCCTTTCTCTGATCCGGGAGATTTCACCTAAAAATGAAGCTAATCTCCGGAAACTGGCCAAGGCTTATCAGGCTAATAATCAGGCGAGGGAAGGACTTAAAGTATTCCAGGAAGTCGCCGCCAAGTATCCGAATAATTTGCAGGTTCAGGCGGAACTCCGTGCCGCTCTGGCTTTGGCGAGCATGGAACGGGGTAAGTGGGAAGAAGAAGGCAAGACCCAGGAAAAGGCCTTGTCAGCTCAGAACACGGTGGCTGAACAGATCAGCGAAGGCACCATTCATGGAGGTGAACAGGCTAAGCAGGTGATAAAACTGCTGACTGAAGAATTGAAAACCAATGATTCCATCGATCTGCGCCGCCGCCTGGGAGATGCTTACATGGCGGCTGAGCGTTATGATGATGCGATTGTTGAATTCAACAAGATCGCAGAAAAACTCGGAGCGATGGATCCTTTGCTTGACAAGAATATAGAAAAGGCCAAGTGCGCCAAATACGATTTGGAGATAGCTTCCGCCATGGATGCGGAAACCAAAAATAAACTGATCGCGGAACGGGATGCCTACCGTCTGGAACGGGCGGAAGACCGGGTTCAGAAATACCCCAACGATGCGTTGCTTCGTTACGAGCTTGCGTTGCTTTATTTTGATAAAAATGATGTGGAAGAGGCTCTGGAACAGTTCCAGCATGCCCGCAAGAGTCCGCAGAAACGTCTGTCCAGTATGGTTTACCTGGGCCGTTGTTTCGCCGCCAAGAATCAGTATGACCTGGCTGAAGAACAGTTCCAGAGCGCGATCAAGGATATGATCCGGATGGATAAGGACAAGATGGAAGCGTTGTATTATCTGGGTGAAACCTACGATCGCGCCGGAAGTCCGGAAAAGGCGATCGAGTGCTACAAGGAGATTTACCAGAATCAGGCCAATTTCCGCGACGTGGCACAGAAGATAGAAGAGTACTACAACAAGAACAATAACAAACAGTAATCAATATATAATTATTCCAAATATATTACGGAGAAAGGGTTGAATCATGGCGGACGAAGAAATCAAGAAACCGATCATTGCCGATCCTCTGGCCGGGGCGTCAGGTACCGACACGGGAGCATTATCCGCGCTTTCGGATACCCAGACCCGCAAGACGGTGAAACTTAAACCCATCGCCAAGCCGGATGAGCACGAACGTAAAACCGTTATTCTCAAGAATATCGCCGGCGAAATTGAAAAGGCAAACGTGGTTGAAACTCCTGAGTCCAAGGATACGATAGTTTTGCCGGCACCTGAGGTCAAAGCAGTGGAAGCCGCCGATGATGAGACGGTAAAGATTGCCCGTCCGGTCATTGCTAAAAAACAGGAAAATGTAGAGCCCAAAACGACACTTCCTCCCGGAGTGCCGCAGGCCAAGGCAACAATAAAACTTACGCCGCGTCCGGCAGAAGAGAAGCCGGCTGATGAGCCGAAGGCCGCTGCTCCCGCTCCCGAACCGGTTAAACCGGCTCCGGCAGCAGAAGAGAAAAAGGAAGAGCCGGAAGCTCCCAAAATGGAGTTTGCGTTTGATGCTGAGCCGGAAAGCGGGAATTCCACCGCGGTAACCGTGATGGTGGCACTTTCTGCTGTGCTGTTGTGCGGTGCGGCGATCTGGGCGGCTGTACAGTATTTTGAATAAAAATATAAGGTGTTGGATATGGCAGTACCGGAACATGTGCTGACGGTGGTAATGCCGGTCTATAACGAGGAAAAAACAATAGACCGTATCGTGCGGCGTGTTTTGGCGCGTCCGGTGGTTGGGGAGTTGGTGAGTGTCAACGACGCCTCAACCGACCGTTCCTGGGCCTGTCTTCAGCATTTTGCCGCCGATCCGCGGGTGAAGCTGCTTAATCAGCCCTATAATCAAGGCAAAGGGGCGGCCTTGATCCGCGGTTTCGCCGAAGCTACCATGCCGTATGTGATTGTGCAGGATGCCGACTTTGAATATAATCCGGAAGATTATGACAAAGTTCTGGCTCCGCTGGTGGCCAAGGTGGCGGATGTGGTTTACGGATCGCGTTTTATGAATACACCGGGACGGGTGCGTTACTTCCGCCATGAGATGGGTAATAAAGTATTGACCTTCTTTTCCAATGTGTTTTCCGACATCCACCTTTCGGATATGGAAACATGTTACAAGGCGTTCCGGCGCGATGTGTTGAATAACCTGGTGCTGGATTCCAAGCGTTTTGGAATCGAGGTGGAATTAACCGCCAAGATAGCCAAGGCCAGATGCCTGAGTATTTGGGAAGTGCCGATATCTTATAATCCGCGTTCCTATTCCGACGGTAAGAAGATCACCTGGAAAGATGGTATCGCCGCTTTATGGCATATTCTGCGCTATAATTTTGCGGATAAAAATTCATGCTTCCGTAATTCCTGGGAACTGGTTTTGCCCGGGAAATTCAAGAATTGATTTTACCGGTTTGTCTGAAATATTGCCCCTGTCGGAATATCGTAACGGCAGGAGGGGTGTTTTTCGGCTGCAATTCCTTGATAGACCTTTGTTTGCGGGATGAAAAAATATCCCGCATTTTTTTGTTTCCAGTCATTTGCGGATACATTTGAAAAACTATAAGTGATAGAATTATTCAAGGCTGGCAGATCCAAAAGAGCAAGCGCAGCCGAAGTCAGAAAAAACTCCGGAATATGACTTCAATACCGGCCATATTCCGGAGGATACAATAATACTTTTCAGTTTAAGAATTATTTTCCCCGGTCTCCGCTAATGCCGGAGTCATTTATGTCGTGAAAAATCCCCAGGGTCAGACAGCGTTTATTGGTATCAAGAGCATAACAAATTTCCAATGGGTAGTTGGATGACCTTTTCAGTTTATTGAGGTCAAACGGTACCGAGGAAGAGCTGTAAGTATAACTTCCGAAACCGAAGAATACATATGGTTTTTTCGGGGGGAACACCCTCATTTGCTGACAGAATAATTGGTATGGAACAGTATTATCAATATGAGACGATCCGGACCTGCCGCCGATTGCCTGGGAAATAATTTCAGCTCCCGATTTTGGGTCTTTGGATATTCCAATATTTATCTGCAGCGGTGTGTAATCCGGGTCGCTGAAAATACATTCCAATACTTTGGAGGCTTTAAGTTCTTCAAAGGAAAACTCCATGATAATTCTGCCCGGCCTTTCCGGAATGGAAATCTTCTGATAGCTGCTGCCCAGTTTTTGTGTCAGATACTGACGCAGTGTTTTTTGTCCCTCACCGGAACTCTTTTTAAACAGTGTGTCAATTCGTTTTGTTATGTCAGTCGCATCTGGCTGTGAAACAGTTTGATCAACGCATTCCCGGAACCAGCGTTGATAAATATTTTGTGTATTGGGCTTGCATTTATTCCAATCAGCAGCTTCCGGCAAAAGTAAAATTTTGTGCTCGGCATCAAACGCGGCAATTCCGGAAAGTTCTTCCAACAACCGGGAACGGTCAGCTTCACTCTTTAAAATCTGTATACCGCCAAGCAATGCGAATGACACCGGATCTTTGCGGCGGAATTCATCCAGGGTTTCCGGCAGAAAAAGTTTTTTATCGGGAAGAATTTCCGTTTCGTAGCAGACAAGAAATCCATAGCGTGGAATAGTCTTGGTATCCAAGCTATTACTTCCCTTTTCCAGTATGATATGAAGCTGTTTTACTCCTATTTTGTCGTTTTGCCGCTTGCCGGAAAATCTGATAATATCTTTGATCCAACGTCCTTCACGCATATCCTTGCCAAGCTGCTTGCGAATATAGGCAAGATCATTTTCCACGGAGGACACTTTGAAGCGGTAAACATCAAAAGATTTGCAGTCATAACTGGAACAGCGATAAATTAAAGTAAGATCATTCAATCCGGAAAGATCAGGGAGTGAAAATGGATTTATTGCCGGTTTGCTTTCCGGCTGGGGAATTTTAGCCACGAGACCTTTTTGGCTTTTTTGCAGCAATGATACTAATGCCTCTCCAGATTTTTCGGCGGATTTGGTCACGGCAACGCTGGTGGCATCATTGTTGTACCCGCACAAAACTTTTCCGTTGAAGGATATTCCTATCGAAGGAATTTTCAGCCCATCGGCAGGCTGGGTGAAAAAATCGTCGCGTAATGAATAGACACTGAATGCAATATTTTTCGGCAAGATATTGAATACGGCGTTTTTGTCTGCAGACAGGATTTTTCCTGACAATCCGGCTGACAGGTGATTTTGCCGTTTGAATGGAGAATGAATCGGCTCAGTACCCACAACTATCAAGGGTAATTCACGGGTGAAGTCATATACTGTCGCAGGATCGGCAAATTTCTGTATTTGAGTTGGAATTGCGGTTTCCCGGTAAATCATTTCGGCCAGAATTTCTGAAAAATGCAAAGTCTCCGGATCCGGAGTACCTTGTATCAGAATAATTTTCTCTATTTTGGCCCGTACCGGTCCTGCTTGACCAAAAGTATAGGATGACATGACGCAGTGTGAGTTGAAGTCAAAATGCAAGGCGACAGTTTTTCCCAGCAGCAGGCCCACGGCTATTGACAACACCGTCAAAACGGAGAGAGAAATTTTTGTACTCCGGGAAAATTCCGGCTTTTTTACAGAAAGTTTTTTTACTGCATCGGTCCGGAATACCAGCACATACAAGGTGTAAAGCAGCCCCGCAGCAGTGATAAATTTGAATAAAAGAAACTGTTTACCAAAATAAAATGGGAATATGAATTCAAAAATCCAGATGAATATAAGATAATTCCGTGCCGCTGTCCCGCCCCGGCACAACCGTCTGGCGGCAAATAATTTACCCGCCGCCAGAACCGCAAGCAATGTTAAAAAAATCACCGCTTTTACCGAGCTGGAATTGTAACCAAGTGAGATGGAATCGCCAAATTCAGGATGTTCAGTCAGAATAATATTTATAACGACATGCAGTGTCGCAACTGCAGCAATCATAAGAAGTTTCAGCGCGGCATCAGCCATGGAAACAGCGGAAACCAGTTTCAAGGCGCAATCCGGTTCCGGATAAAGCTGATTTGCTTCCGGTAATGCATTACAGTTTTTCAGCAGTTTTTCTGCCTCGTCAGCATCGATGGTACCTTTTGCTGCCAGTGCACGAATAGCTTTTTCCTCTTTTGAGGAATGCAGTTTCATATTGTACTGGTAGCGGGTCCTGAATACCACAATTAACGCGGTAAGTGCCAGAACAATCAATGCTATAATGGGAAACTGTTCAACAATAAAATTGGCAAACGAAGTAAGATTATACAGAGTTTCCATAATTAAAAATCCTTAATCTGAAAAAATCAAGCTAACTGAGACAATTTCCGGGCAGCATCTTCAGAAGAGATTTCGCCCCGTTCAAGCTGTTGAATTATTGACAGTCTCTCCTGCTGCCGCTCGTAGTCGAGTGCTTTGAGGTTTTCAATAACCCGGTCGAGCCGGTTGCGTACCGTTGGATAAGATAAATCAAGAATTTTTCCCACCTCCTTTAATGATCCGGCCGATAAAATAAATAATTCAATAAATTCCCGATCTTCAGGACTCAGCCGCGCCAGGCGCGGCAGCTCCTGGCGGCCTTCGAGGGTCAGGCCGCAGTCATCACACACCAACCGGGTGAGATGCAGTCTGCCGCCGCAATTCTGACAGCGGCTGGAAAAATAATCTTTTGCCATAATTGCCCTCCGGTTTCCTCTGAAAACAGGTTATTCTCGGGTAAAAATCATTTTACTCAATTTTATTTTTCTGCAATAATATATATATTGTTTTAATAAAATCAATATTAATATTGATAAAATTAAAAATAAAATCAATAAAATTAAGTTTTTTGCTGTGTTTTAAGTTTTTTTGTTGATAAGCTGAAGTGAAAGAATAACCGGAAATGATTTTGAAGGGCGGCGCAGTTCTTCTCCGTTGCGGTCACGTCCGGGATAGGCTGAAGTGAAAGAATGACCGG
>CASECL010000145.1 GCA_949286445.1 uncultured bacterium
ATCTGACTTCAGGAGTCCAACCCAGCTGCCGCCTGGCTTTATCCGGATTTCCCAGCAGCTGTTCTACCTCCGAGGGGCGGAAATAACGGGGATCTATCCGCACTACGATCCTTCCGTTCGAAGTGTCAATACCTACTTCATCCACGCCCTTGCCGCGCCATTCAATCTTTCGTCCCACATGACCGAAAGACTTCTCGATGAATTCCCGTACCGAATGCATTTCTCCGGTTGCCACCACATAATCATCGGGGATATCCTGCTGAAGCATCATCCACATCATTTTCACATAGTCCCTGGCATATCCCCAATCCCGCATAGCGTCAATATTTCCCATATAGAGACAATCCTGTATTCCCCGGTGAATACGCGCTACAGCCATGGTAATTTTGCGGGTGACGAAAGTCTCGCCCCGTCTCGGGCTTTCGTGATTGAATAATATACCATTTGAAGCATGCATGCCGTAGGCTTCCCGGTAATTTTTGGTTATCCAGAAGCCGTACTGCTTGGCCACTGCGTATGGGCTGCGCGGATAGAACGGTGTTGTTTCGCTCTGCGGAACCTCCTGCACTTTGCCGTAGAGTTCTGATGTGGAAGCCTGGTAAAATCGTGCATTAACACCGGTTTCTTTGATGGCGTCCAACAGCCGCAGCGTGCCGAGAGCATCTGTTTCAGCGGTATATTCCGGAACTTCAAAACTGACTTGCACATGACTCTGAGCCCCGAGGTTGTATATTTCTGCCGGCTGGATTTTTTCAATCAGCCGATTGAGGTTTGATGAGTCGGTCAGATCGCCATAGTGCAGAATAAGACGCACTCCATCAAGATGGAGATCTTTGTACAAATGGTCTATCCGGCTGGTATTGAAAGTGCTGGCACGGCGGATAATACCATGTACCTCATATCCTTTCTCCAGCAGCAATTCGGTCAGATATGAGCCATCCTGTCCGGTAATACCTGTAATTAAGGCTTTTTTCATACGTATTTCAGTCTCCCCTGTTGTCAAATCTTCAGTCAGAATTTCTTTATGGGATACTCCCACCCGGCAGTTCGGGCGGAACATACCATTAACTAACTTATGATATGTCCCACACCTCATTCATAGCGGTATTTATTCTGCCGCGCTCTGCCGCCGGAATCAATATGCTGCAAATAAAACCGTCAGCAGCGAACTTACCAGAGCCTGTATTTTGTGCAGCAGTCTCACTCTTTGTTTACAAAATCAACCGGAAGTTCAACCATTAAAGTCATGGGCAAAGATGTCAAGGCGACCGTTACATTATCATGGTTTTCAAAACGCTTGATCTGGGCTGTTTCCCCTTTGAAATATCCTCTGGTGATAACGACTGAATCGTTTATTTTCAGATCAGTCATAATTTCCACCTTATGAGTTTGCGCCAAAACTTCAAATTTGCGTACCGTCTGCAAATCTTTCAGCAAATCTGCTGATTCGTATGGTGTCAGGTTAAACGCTCTCCGCAAATATTTACTGACTGCTCTGAAGTCAAAATTACTGCTGTCGATGGAGGCAAAAACATACCCTCCGCCAAACATGGGAACCATGCGTGTATAGATCCGGCGGGAATATTCTGTTTTCTTTTTGACCAAAGGCAGATAACAAATGATATCTAATTTTTTCAGTGTGTCATACAGTTTTATTTCGCAGCGCGGCTGAGATACAAAATACATCCATGATGTCCCGTCATGGATTTTAAGTACATCCTCAAATAAGTCTTCAGTTCTATATTCCATCGGTCTTTCAGGATTATCCGGAATCCGGGCAACGCTCAGCGGAGGTTTTTAGGAAATCCTGAAAACCTCCGCACTAAAAACACCGCCAGCCGCACACTTCAGATAGAGTCTGAAATTAATGGCTGTCTATACTCGGCACAGCAAAATACCAAAGCAGACCTGAATGTATCTGTTCCGGCAGGAAGCTGAAAATTTTTATTTTGTTTCCGGGTGTTGACGCGAAGTATAACTTCGCTCAAAAACGCGAAAAAAAAGGTTGTAAACGTGGCGTATACCGCTGATTTTGGACACAAAAGCCGTCTGTATAACTTAAAAACATCCGCTTCGAAAACCCTAACTTCGCGGTGAAAATCGGAGGAGAATTCTGCAAATACAGTTAAAGATAAGAAATTCGCCAAAAGTGTCTGTCGCTGTCCCGATACTTTTCCAACACCCATCTTTACAGTTCTCTCTGATTTAATACGCCAACGCTTAAAATCGTGCAGATAATATAGCATGCATAAAAATATTTTCAAGAGATATTTCTGGTAATATTGATTGATATTCACATACTTTCATATAGTTAACTCCAGGCATGTCAAACGCTTTATTTTTGTATCTTTACATTGACAATGGCAGTCTCTTATCCGGCGTTCCACACAATACACACAAAGCTGCCGTGCGGCTCCGGACTGAGTGAGACTTTATCAATTCTGAGCCATTTCATGATAATAGACAGAATAGCCTTCCGCAGACTTTGCCGCGAATCACCGCCTTTTATTCATTGTACGGTCAGTATTGCAGGATGGTACAATATCGTCAGAGGAAATGCAGAATTATTCCGCCGATTTGATGATTTACGCCAAGAGAAACAATATTGATTTTGTTCCTGACGGTAAAGGATCATACAATATCAAGGAAAAAGGAAGTGAAAATTTTGTCCCGCTGAAAACCTATGCGGAAAACATTGAACGTAATAACCCCATTTTCCGGGAACTTACCGCGGCAGTGGGCAATATGAAAACCGCATATCAGAACCAGATGGCGCAGAACCTTGCCATGCTTCAGGCAAGAGAGGAGATGAAAGCGGCAAATAGAAGAGGCGGCAATGCCGGGGAAGCGGAAGATCTTCCGGAGGAACGGAAGCTGACTTCAGAAGATAATGCCAGACTGATCAAAGAATATGGCGATACGGTGGTGACGTATCCGCAGGAACAGAGAATCAGAATATTTGATATTGAAGATACTTTGAACGCGCTTGCCATGCAGTATGGAATTGCCAACAAACACAGTGACAACAGTATTTACATCGAAGAGGAAAAGATTACTCCGGAAACAGCTCAACAGCTTGCCAATGTGGAAGAGAAACTCTTTGAAGACGCCGATATGGATGACTTGGTTAAATCCGGACGGTTTTATCAGCTGAATGAGAGAATAAAGAATAAGAGTGATAACAGCAGGGTAAATGAACTGCGGAAAATGAGAAGAAAATTATCAGAGAGAGACGCATTGTTTGATAGGACACAAAAGGTCCGCAGCATCAACCAGGTAATTCCGGGAGGAGTAACTAATGTCAACAGTTTTTAAAACCAACGTTCCGGTAGATCGGCTCAACGAATATTCCGTCTATAATATGCTGGATAAGAGAACCGGAAGCGACCGGGAACGTTATCTGGATATCATGGAAAGTACCGGGTTGATTTCACCGCGGGATGACGGATTTATCGGTGAAATGGCCGACCGGGCGTCCGGAGCGTTTATTTCCGGCTTGCGGGGTATTGGCGCCACCGCGGAAAAAGCCGGTCTCGGTTCCGGGATGAAAGATTATTTTTCTGAAGTTCTCTCCCGCAATCAACAGTGGAACGCGCCGGAAAATCAGAGTACCTCCGGATATATCGGAGGAGCAATCGGAAACGCCGCCGGAAGTACCATACCGGCACTGGCCGCAGGAGCAGTGGGAACACTCGCCGGAGGCCCGCTGCTGGGCGCGGCTCTTTCCGGGTCAACTATGTTTTCACAGACGTTCGGCGATAATGTGGATAATAACTTAAAAAACGGCTGGAGCAAAGAAAAGGCTTACGGCATGGCCGCCGGGGAAAGTTTGATTGATGCCGCAATAGAAATTCTGCCCTTCGGTATTGTAGGAAAAGGCACAAAACAGCTTACCCGTCTCGGTAGAGCCGCCGCAATCAGCCGGGCCGGGAAAGCGGAACTTCTCAAGAAAGTATCTGCCCGGATGGCAAAGCAGATTGGCAAGCAGGAGACCAAAAACTTTTTCCTCCGGCTGGCAAAAAATGCCGCGGTTGAGGGCGGCGGAGAGTCTCTCGAAGAGGGATTGCAGTATGTCAATAATTATATATGGCAGAAAGCCGGAGGCAATCCAAACGCGGAATTTTCACTCGATGAACTCGCCGACAATATGGCGCAGGGATTTATCGGAGGTTTTGCACTCGGGCTTCCGGGTGGAGTTATGGAAGTACGCCGGAACAACGGCAACGCAGCAGCTCCGAGACCGAACCTTGCTTTGACGTCCCAAACTGTATCTCCGGCTGAGCAATCAGCATTTGCAACTCCGGCAGAAACTGCCGCTCCCGGAACGGAGATTGCAGAAAATACCCCTGACTTGACCGCAGGGCCGGGAAACTGGAGCAACCGGCATTTTGCTTTTGCAGGCAGAGGAAACACAGAGGGGGCAATTATTCAAGCCGGGAATGAGCTGGGCTTCAACCCTGATGACGTTGCCATAGTAACGCCAAAGAGCGATATAGCAAGAGCTTTCGGCAACATTATCTCTGAAATCAGAGGGGATGATGTTACTCCGGTATTTTTCATCCCCCAGACCAGTGAAGCCGCAAGAATGAACGGCATGACTACTCAGGACGGAAATATTTTTATCGATGCCTCCGGAATGAAACAAAATCCGGCAAAAACACTGGGGCATGAGAGCTTTCACCTCCTTGAAACCCAGTACCCCGACCTTGCCGGAGAAATTGGAAGAGTTATCAATGCCAATACCAATGATAATGCCGCGGCAGAAATAGCCCGGCTTGCAGAAAGGTATTCTATTGCAAATGGAGATGGAATCCGGGAGTTCAACGCTGACCGGGTGGGAGATTTTTTCACCGATCGGAAATTCTGGAGAGAGTTTGCTATCGCTTCCGAAGCCAGGCAAGCCGGATTTTCCGGCCGGATGCTGGAGTTTTTTGACCGGATAATCACTCTATTCAAGCGTCAGTTCCGGAAGCTCGGCAGCACCGGAGCAGGAAAATATCTCAATAACCTGGAACAGGTGCGCAAAGATATTGCCGGAGTATTCGCCGAAGCAAAACGCAGAAATAAAGGTATGATTACTCCGTATCACCGCGGCGGGGAAATCGTCCCATACCGCAGATCAGGTATGCAGGAACGAAGTCAACGGGGTAGAACAAAGCCGGTAACCGGTGCAAGGGGATCAAATAGTGTTCAGAGTGTTCCCGTGTCGGAAATAAACGTTGATCCAGCTCGTTTCCAGTTTA
The DNA here is from genome assembly GCA_949286445.1 of uncultured bacterium. GTDB lineage: Bacteria > Verrucomicrobiota > Lentisphaeria > Victivallales > Victivallaceae > CASECL01. The sequence continues at coordinate 5,244 of CASECL010000145.1, forward strand.
AAAGCCGGGCTGATAAAACTACCGGGGTAGATAACAGTAATCAGCTTGGAGGAAATTTTGATCCAAAAACTGCCGGCAACCTGTATCTCTGGGAAGATAAAAACGGGAAAAAATTTGTGGTAAATGGACATCACCGGCTTGCTCTGGCCAAAGAAAATAATGTGGAAACGGTAAATGCTATTGTCGATCGTGAAGCAGACGGAATTTCCGCCGGAGAGGCAAGAAGAAATGGCGTACTTATAAATATCCGTGATGAACAGGGAGATGTGGCAGATTATGCGGATTTCGTCCGCAGTGAAAATATGGACGAAGTTACTGCAGGAAAGGAGGGGATTTTAGCCCGGGAAAAGGGGCGCAACGGCTACATCATTGGGAAATACGCAACGGATAACCTTTTCAGCGCATTTAAAACCGGAGATATTTCTGCAGCTAAAGCCGCTGTGATAGCCGACATCAGCCGCGGAGATGAAGGTCTGGAGGCACTCGGAATTTCCCAGGCAAAAAAAATGAGCCAGCTTGAATTACGGGAGTTCCTCAAACTGGCAAAAACTCTACCCAGAAAACAATCCGGGGATTCGGGACAGGGGGATCTTTTCGGATTTGATGATTCGGCAATTCAGGAAAATATGAAAATATCCCGGCTGGCTGTCAGGCACATCAGGGATGTTGAGGAAAAAGTCAGCGCAGCAAAAAACGCAATCAAAAATCCGAAAGCCGCAGAGAAACTCGGTGTCAAGGTTAAAAAAGATGCCCGTAAGCTTCTGGATAACGCTTTGAAAGAACAGCTCCGCTGGGAGCAGTGGGCAACAGATCCGGAACTGTATGCACAGTTGCGGCGGGAAGCCGGATTGGATAATAAGAACGATACGACTGAAAATGTCGCAGAAACTCCGGCGCAGAAAACGGCAGTGTCAGAAGAGGAAAACGGACGGTTTAATCCAGACTCTGAAACGCCTTTACTTACCCCGGAGGAGGACAGCAATGATTTTCAGCTGATAAGCGAAACCGCAGAAGAGGCTGAAATCCGGGAGCAGAGGGCAAAACAGGAGGAGCGGAAAAGAGCGGAGAAAGCAAAACAGCAGGCCGTCAATGATACGGCAGATTTGCCGCTTCCCGAAAACGCGCCAAGCGGACGACTGGACGACTTCGGCGAAAAGATAGGCGGAGCAAGGAAAGATACCGCTGTCAAATATGGCAGCCGGGGCGGTCGTAAAACAGCCGAAAACAGCGGCAATGTTCCGGCATGGCGGAAAAAATATATCGCAATGCAGGAAAAATACGGCGGCAGGTGGATGCTGTATTACACGGGAGGAAAACACGGCATAGTTAGAAATGCTTTCGGATGGAACAGAGATTCGTTTGATAGTGAACAAACTGCGCTTGAGCTTGCTCCGGTGGCAGAATTTAAACTCAACTATAATGTTTACAAGGACGATAATGCGGATACTTACAGTATCTTCCGCAAAATAAAATCAACCCGAACTTATGCCAAGGTAAAGGGCGGCTTTGCCAGTATCGAAGAGGCGGCAAGGTGGGGCGTGGATAATATGGATGAGCTTGCAGCCATCCGCAGCAGTACCGGCGAAAGAGACTTAATACTCAAACCGGATTATCAGCGCACCGGGGAAAAGCATATAAACCGCAATGTCAATGCAGAGGATTTTTCCAAGGCATTTGGCTTTAGAGGCGTGGAGTTCGGTTTGTGGGAAAAGCAGGCAGAACGTCAGCAGATACTCAATGATGCCTATGAGGCACTGTATGACTTGGCGGAAACTATCGGCGTATCTCCGCGCGCCTTGTCGCTGAATGGCGAATTGGCATTGGCTTTCGGCTCAAGAGGAACCGGGGGAAGCGCAAGAAGAGCGCATTACGAACCGGGTTACAAAGTAATAAATCTCACCAAGCCTGCTGGTGCTGGGTCGCTTGCTCATGAGTGGATGCACGCGCTGGATAACTATTTTGGCAGGCAGCTTGAGCCTGGTAACAATCTTACTCATTTGTCCAGAGAAACATGGCGGCGCAAAACTGCGGCAATAAGACCGGAGGTATTTGAAGCATTTAAAGAGCTTGTTAGTACCATAGAAAAAACGACCAGGGATATCACGCCGGAACAGCGAGCGGTATATCAGGAGCAAGTGGATTACTACGGTAAAGTCGTGCAAAAAACCGTAGCGGATATACGCGATGAGCTGAAAAACGCCTCAAGGTACAGAGGAAAAAAAGATGCCACTCCGGAACAATTGGAAACTTTTGATAAACTTGTCGCCAATGCCACTGCCGAGGATGCCCCTGAAATAAGCTGGGTTAGCGAAAAAGGCAGATACACAAGTCAGCCTTTGGAGGAAGTACATAATCTATACAAGGCAATTACCGGACGCAGCGGATTTGCCAGCCGGGGAAGAGGCAGGCGGAAGTTTGATGAGCTTGCAGGAGGAATAGACTATCTCCAGGAGGAAAGAGACAGACTCAAGAATACTCAAGCTGTCAGAAGCAGCGATTTTAAAAATGAAGCAATAAAACTTGATAAATCAAGGTCATCCAGTTACTGGTCAACTAACCTGGAAATGATGGCAAGGGCTTTCAGTTCGTTTATTGAAGATAAGCTTAACGAAAAAGGCTTGAAGAGCGAGTATCTTTCCTATGGGAGCAATAACCAGCTTTATGCGGAAAGAGGTTTGGATATGAAGCCTTACCCCGAGGGGGCGGAGCGAGTGGCGATAAACAAGGCTTTCCAGAATTTCTTTGATACCCTCAAGGAGGAAGTTACTCCGGAGGGGAATACAAGGCTGTATTCTTTGAGTGATGCTATAACGGAAGAAAAAAATATTGCCCGTTACCGAAAATTTCTTGCCTCCAGAAACATAAAACTCACTGCTCAGCAGCAGCAGGTGATTGAAAAGTTTTATGAAGACTTTCCACTTGGCAGAGAAATTATCAATAAGCTTGGAGAAAAAATAGTTTTACAACCCAAAAAAGGGAAAAGCATTGACGAGTATATCTATCACTTTTCAGTAAAGCGCGGCAGAAAAAACGATGGAACATTGTTTGAAAACTTTTCCAAGTCGCATATTGATTTATTCAATGAACTTGAGAATACTATTGCAAATTTTGATGAACGGATTATCGGCGGCACTGAAAAGACAGATGGCACAATACAGCCCAGGCTCTATTACATCCGGAATATAGGAAAAAATCATCTTGCCGTGGTGTCAGTCGAGCCTGAAACTATGCTGCTTACCTGGACGCACATGACCCCGCAAGATAAATACATTGCCCGTATCAAGAATGAAGAAAAAGCATTGTTTGAACAGTACGGCGTCACCAACTCAGACGGAATAAAACAGAATATAACCTGGAAAGAATATAAAGAAAATCAAGGATTAACCCCGTTGTATCTGGCAACCGCGGGCGGACAACATCCTTTAACGACCCAGATGTCTCCGGCTGTCTCCAATGATATTGTATCATCTTCTGACAAAAAGTCAAGTACTGATTTGGAAAAAAATCAAAAAAACAATTATTCCATTTCAGAAAATAGTCGTCAGCAGGTTAATCCAGTGGCAGTTCCGGGATTTACCCGTGATGAATATCAGGAGCTGTTAGAGGACAATAAATACACCCCGGAAACCATTCAGCAGTGGAATGACAGCGCGGAAGATTGGCTTAGATACCAAGGCTCTATGGAAAATGCGCTTGAGGCAATAAGAAAAGGTATTCAGCCAGCGGATGAGCATATTCAGCAGGCAATCCGGAATATAATTATCAACACCCCCGGCTTTGAAAATCTGCCGCGGGAACAGCGGCTGGAATTGGAAAATCTCAATATCGAAAAGGGTACCAGCTGGGGAAGGTGGGGACGTGCAAGACAACTCGACGCCTTAAACCTTGATACTGTGGGGAAAATTCAGAATTTCTTTGACCGGCTTTCCAGCCGGATTAATGACAGTGAACGGCTCGAAGAAGTGCGCCAGCAGGTAATGGAGCATACAGGGGAGGATATTTTTAATCTCTCGCCGGATATACTCAACGACAAAAAGAAGCTAAATGATGCAATCAGAGCATTTTATACCTCAAGTGCAAGTGTTCTTGACAAGGCAACAGAGTTCTGGATCAATGGATTGCTCTCCGCCCCGTCAACTCATGGAGCAAACTTCATCGGCAATACCGTCAATTTCGGTTATGAACTGGGTGCAAAACGGTTGGTTGAAACCGCGCTTGACCGTGCCTTCCGGAAAAAGAGCGGACACTCATTTGGAGAGTTTCTCCGGGTATGGAAGGAGTTTGCCAAAATATCCTCCGAAATAAACCGCGGTTCAATGTCAGAAAAACTTTCCCGGCTCAAGAATACTTTTGATATGGAAGTTTTGGATAAATACGGGAAACTTGATGACCAGGTAAATGTCGCCATCGGAGGGACAACGGGAAAAATCATCCGCATTCCGTCAAATACATTGAGACTTGCAGATAATGTGGCTAAGCTTTTTTCCTCCCGGATGGAGGCCGTGGCTTTCGCTTATCAGCAGGGAAGAGGGCAGAAGCTTACAGGAGCGGAACTGGAGAACTTTATTCAGAAACAGCTTGCCGATGAAAACTCAGCCGCCAATAAGTACGGCAGGGAGCGTGCTTTGGAGCTGACTTTTCAGGAAGATCCCGGATCTTTTGTCCGGCATTTGATATCGCTCAAGGAAAGCGGAGGGGCGGCAGGAAGATTGGCTACTTTCATTTTTCCTTTTGTCAAAGCTCCGGCAAATATACTCCGGCAGGGGATCAGAAAAAGTCCGCTGGGGATTGTGGGGTTGGGCATAGAAGCGGCTAAAGCAATCAAAAAAGGCGAAATATCAAACCAGCTGGTAACCAGGACTGCTGAACAGCTGCTGGCATGGGGAACTCTGATGGCGTTTTTCGCTATGGATGATGACGACAAAAGACCGCTGATCACCGGATCTCCTGCGCCGTATGGCAGTGCAGAAAACAGTTTCAAAAGGAATAAAATACCGCCGTATTCTGTAAGAATTGGAGATAGTTATTACAGCTATGAACGGATTGAGCCGCTTTCTATGATGCTGTCACTTATCGCGGATGGCATTCAGGCGATAAGGTCTGAGGATCCGGATAAACTTAAAAAGGTTGCCGCCGGAATGACAAAGAATATCGCAAGCAAATCTTACTTGCAGACTTTGGGGTCAATTCAGAGGGCACTCGAAAATCCGGAATACGGCTCGGCAAGCATGCTCAATAACTTCCTTGCAAGCTGGTGTCCCAATATCGTCCGGCAGTCCTTGTCTTCATGGGATGAAAATGTACGCGACCGCACCAATCGGGCAAAGGGGGCGGAGTGGTGGAAAAATTTCTTTTATATTGTTGCGGATAGAAATGGGGTAATCACTATGGCCCCCAAAATCGATTATCTCGGAAGAGAGATAAAGAAAGATGCGCTGTTTGAAATTTCTCCGCTTTCGCCGCTTACTTCCGTTGTGCCGATCCGGAAAGTTCAGCCCGACCGGAACATGAACCGGATTGATACACTGTTCTGGAATTATAACCGGCTTAATCCCGGAGAGGAGTATTATCCATCAATACCGCAGTATGTCTTTAAACTCAATGGCAAAAAGCTGTATTTCAATAATCAGCAGTATCACGAATACGCCTCAAGATCCGGAAAACTCGCGGCAAAAGAGCTGGAACGGTTAATCGACTCCGGAAAACTTTCAGTAAATAAGCCGGACAAAGAGGATATTGCTCTCATTAAGAGAGTGTTTACCCGTTCAAGAAAAATAATCAAAGATAAGATGATCGCCAAAAGGCAGTATGAGAAATACTAAATTAACTTTGCGGATGATTTGAAAAATATTCAGAATGGTTGTATATTTTCACCGTCGTTGGTTTACATCTGCTGTATTCCATAAAAATGGAGGAATGTCATCATGAGCGAAGTTATAAAAAATATGTTTCACGGAGTGGGGGACTTGCTTGTGGTTATGCCTAAGCCAATTCGGTATTATAAGATCCCCCGAAATGGTTTTACCAGAGACATCAAAAGTTTAAAATCTGATACAAACAGATTAGATGCGGATATTAGGAATATTTTGTCTAAGGGAGGAGAGGTGACGAATGGCAAAAAATAACCAAGCTATTGTTCATAAAAGAAATGGGAATACAGGGGATGAGCAATCATTAACCTATAATGAACAGGAGATTGATACTCCTCTTCTTCCCGTGGAACAACTAGAAAGATTGGCTAATTTTAGACCTGATTTAATAGATTGGGTAATTGAACAAACAACCAAAGAAGCAGAGGATCGTCGCAATCGTCAAGCGAAATTGGATGGATTTATATTCAAGGAACGTATGACTGGGCAGAAGTTGGGATTTGTTATAGCTGCATTTGCCATAGTTGCCGGTGGATTTACTGCGATGTACTCACCTTGGGCCGCTACAGTGATAGTGTCCGTGTCTGTTGGTACGTTGGCGGTTGCATTCCTGAAAAAAGATTGAATTGCTTACAGCATGGCAATAATCTTATCCCGGATATCTTTCCAGTTGCCCTCCGTCATTGACAATAGAAGCTCTCTGATGCTTTCTGTCTCTGGCGGAAGCGGCAGCGCTGGAACGGCAATCGGGCTTTCTCCGCCGAAACTGTTCATCGGCAGATTGTTGATGTACCGCTTTTGCGCCTGCCGGCTGGTATGTTTGGCATAATGCTGTGTCATAATCTGTGAAGAATGGCCCAGCATTGACTGAACCACCGGAAGCGGTACATTGTTTTCTGCCGCAACACTGGCAAATAAATGCCGGAAGCTGTGTACGTCCAGAACAGATTGCCGCCGGCTTCTTCCCTCAACTTTGACCGTGGTTTCTATTTTGCAGGTGTTTTCAAGGAAATCTTTCACCCAGCTTGAAATTGCGCCGGAAAATTGATGATAACGGACATGTAATTCAGGGAAAACATACTCTGAATTTTTCGGTAGAGAAAGCAGATGATCACGCAAAGGAGGAAGTATAGGCAAGGTAACCTCTTCCGACGTTTTGTGCTGCTTCTTGATAATCCATCCATCAGCAAGATCGACCTGTTCCCAGCGCAGATCGCAGATATCCCGTTCCCGCATTGCTGTACAATAGGCGGTGAGAAATAAGCTGTACAGTGCGGTGCCGCGGGATTTGTCGGCTATCTCAATGAGCTGCTCGCGGGTGAATATTTTACGCTCTACCGGACGTTCGGGAAGACGCTCAATCCGGATGAATGGATTTTCTTTCAAACTGCCAAACAAAACCAGTTTTGAAAAAATACGGCTAAGACGCTTATTATAATCGTTCACTGTCCGGGCGGATAATTTTTTTGATGCTAACGGGACAGTACGTTCCCGGCCATTTACGCTGTATGTTGTCTGCAGTGTCCTGCCGGCTTCAGCAAGACGATTAATGTATTTAGCGGCTAAGGCGTAATCCACATCAGAGACATCTTCAACGCGATTTTTTCTGCAGAACTCAGTAAAATCATCAAACACAGATTTAGTTTGCCGTTTTTCTCTTTCTGTTTGCCGGCAGGCTGAACAGTATTGTTCCCAGGTGCTGTTAAAGTCAAGAATTCTGTTTTCTGAAATCTTGGCTTTTATCTTATTATAGACCTCATTTTCACTTGTGGTGCCGGATATCTCGGCAAATTTCTGCTCCGCATATTTTCTCGCTTCATTCTTATCTGATTTCCCGGTAGAGAAGCGGAAACGCTTTCCTCCGGCATAAAATGAAACATGATAAACATTGCCTCTTTTTGTCAAAACCATAAAATCCTCCAGATGATTTTGAATAGTATCATGTAATATTAAAATTAACGATATTACAGTACATTGTGTTTTTTATGTTTCAAGGACAATGGTCACAAATGGACACAATATAAAAAACAATTGTCAGAAGCAATAATTTGTTTTCAAACTGTAAGTTATTGGTGGTGAGGGGAAAATCAGGGCAAAAAAAATGGTCGGGATAGAGAGATTCGAACTCTCGACCTTTTGACCCCCAGTCAAACGCGCTAAACCAGGCTGCGCTATATCCCGA
>CASECL010000146.1 GCA_949286445.1 uncultured bacterium
CCACATGTCAGGAATTGTCGGAATGGGTGAAATGCTTTACAAGTCGGTACGTCAGGTTTCAGTGATGACCGGAATATATCTGGTAGTGGTAATTTCGTTTGCCCTGGCAATATTCAATCTGCTGCCGTTGCCGGTGCTGGATGGCGGGCATATTCTTTTTGCACTGCTGGAGTGGATATTCCGCCGTCCGCTGCCGCCGAAACTGCTGCAGAGAGTTTCGCTGGTGTTTGTATTTTTCCTGGTGGCATTGATGCTTTACGTTACCTACAATGATGTGAGACGTCTGACGGACGACTTTAAAATCTTCCGCAGTAAATAGCGGAGAAATATTTCCGGAGGCTTTTATGCGGCAGAGCAGAAAAATTTTTCTCGGGCCGGTGGCGATAGGCGGCGGTGCTCCGGTATCAATTCAGTCCATGACCAATACCAGTACCGCGGATGTGGCGGCTACGTTGGCACAAATAAATGAATTGGCGGCACTTGGTTGTGAGATAATCCGCTGCACTGCACCGGATATGGCGGCGGCGGAGGCTCTGGCGGATATCGTAAAAGCCAGTCCGATTCCGGTGGTGGCAGATATTCACTTTGACGGCAATCTGGCTCTGGCATCATTGGAGAGCGGAGTTCACGGCATCCGGATAAATCCCGGTAATCTGGATAAATCTTCATTGCAGAAAATCGCAGAGCTTGCCGGAGAGAAAAATGCGGTGATCCGGGTGGGGGCAAATTCCGGAAGCGTGCGGAAAAGCCGTCTGGATGAATTGACTGCCAAAGGGATGGATGCCGGTCAGGCGATGGCGGAGGTATTGTGCCTTAGCGCGTTGGAACAATGCAATTTGCTTGAACAGTACGGTTTTAAAAATATCAAGGTCTCTTTAAAGGCTTCTGATGTGCCGGTATGTGTCATGGCGTATGAAAAATTTGCGTCAATGACGGATTATCCGCTGCATCTCGGCGTTACCGAAGCCGGCACTCCGGCACGGGGAATAGTTAAATCTGCGGTGGGACTGGGGGCGTTGCTGCTGCGCGGCATCGGAGATACCGTCCGGGTCAGTCTGACCGCGCCTCCGGCGGCGGAAATCGGAGCGGCTTTGAGAATTCTGGAAAGCTGCGGGCTGAGAAAGGCGGAACCGGAGATTGTTTCATGCCCGACCTGCGGCAGAACCGGATATGATCTGGTGGGCATCACAGAAAAAGTGGAAGCATTCGTTGCCGGTTTGAAAGCCGCCGGAAAAAGAATTGCCATGAAAAAAATCGCGGTTATGGGATGCGCGGTTAACGGCCCGGGGGAGGCGAGGGACGCTGATATTGGAATTGCGGGGGCAAAAAATGGGGGGGTGGTGCTTTTCCGGCATGGCCGGACGACAGGAGCATTCGGGACAGAAGAGGGACTGCAGAAACTTGAGGAGGAGATTCTCCGCTGTACAAAATGAAAAGATACTGGCTTATTGTTTTTCCGGTGATATTGCTGCTGTTATCTGCGGCGTCAGTTGCGGCGTCTGGGACCTCGGTGAAGACCTGTTCGGTCTGCGGGAGAAAGATGATCAACCGCAATTATTACACCATGGATAATAAGATATTCTGTTCCGACCGGTGTCTTGACAGTGCCATGCCGCACTGCCGTTCATGCGGACGGGTACTGCGGGGAAAATATATTACCTTCCAGACGGACCGGGCCAATTTTTATTGCCCTGAATGTGCTTCGCTGCCACGCTGTTTTGTCTGCCAGCTGCCGGGACGGACTGAGGTGATTTACGACGGACGCCGGATTTGTCCGGATTGCCGGAAAAATGCGGTGGTTGATCATGACGAGGCGCGCCGGCTGTTCAATGAAGTAAAAAAGAAAGTTGCGCAGCTGGGTTTTCCCGCCTGTCCCCGGCTGAGTTTTTTCCCGGTGGGGAAAAGGCAGTTAAGCCGGATACTCGGAACTGAATTTGATACCCGTGAACTGGGGTTGTACCGGCACGAAGTACAGAAAGATATTATAAGCCGGGTGGGATTTTTCGGAAAGAAGACGGTGAGTGAAAAAATCATTTCCGACCGCTGTGCCATATATATTTACGACTGGATGGACCGGGCGCGTTTCTGTGAAACCGCGGCTCATGAACTTGCCCACGACTGGATGGAACACCACTATCCCAGGATTAAAAGTGACTGGATAAGGGAGGGCTTTGCTGAATATGTGGCATCCCTCTACAACAAAGCCGTTGGAAACGGGGCGGCAAACTGGCGGATGAATGCAAATACAGATACTGTTTACGGAGGCGGATACCGTAAAATAAAAGCAATCGCAGATCAAAAGGGGATGAAAGGTTTGCTGGATTTTTTGAAAACAGCAAAGTAATTTACCGACTTTTATGCAGACGTAAAAGACGGTCTATCATCATTTTTCAGCAGGGTAAAGATAAAAATAAGCACGATTACTTGAAAAAAGTAAAAGCGTAAGCTATATTACAGTAAAGTTGATAACCCGTGAACACCAAACGTAAAAGGAAAAAAAATTATGTTTAAACGTGGTCTGACTTTATTGTTCCTCGGATTGACGGTTGCGGCTTTTGCCCGGACGAAAGAAGAAATTCAAAAGGAGCTGGCTCCGTTGAACGCCAAGTATTGGCAGTTTCCTCATTCAGCTGATTTCCGGAAGTTTGAAGAGAGTGTTATGCTGAAAGATGCCGCTTATGTGGCGGCTCAGAAAGCGGAAAATGATGCCGCCGCCGCCCGCACTGCATTTGTGGACAAAGAGGTGAGTAAAACACCGGAGGGCAAGAAACTGGTTGATGACCGCATCGCGGCGGAAAAAGCACTGGCGGAGGCGGATGAAGCAACTAAGGTTGAAGCGGCGGCTGCAAATCGCGTTGCACTTGCGGCATATAATGACTACGTGCGTAAAAATAATTGCACAGACTGGCGTAATGATGAGTTCCGCAAACTGGAAATGGACTTCCGCAATAAAAGTACTGCAAGAATAAATGCCGGAGTGGAAGCCATGCTCAAGAGTGATAATGCGGAAGCTAAAACTTTTGCACAGGCATACAAAGATCTGCTGGCAAAAATGGCTCAGCTGCGTGAAGAGTTGAAAACAGCAGAGTAATAAGAAAATACAATTTTAATCTAATCCGGAGAAAAATGTTTTTCCCCGGCAGTTTGAAAATCCCGGAAGAGTTAAAATAATTCCGGGTTTTTTTATTCGCCGGCATGAAATTCCGGAGGAAAATTCCGGCTCAATTTCCGATAATCCGGTTCCGGAATATTAAAAAAAACGTAAAAAATAATAAAACAATTTGACAAAGAAAAAAAGTGAACATATATTGACTTATGGGTGATAACCCGTGAACATCAAAAAAATAAAAGGAGAAAAATTATGTTTAAGCGTGCATTGACATTGTTGCTCTTGGTGTTGTCGGTGGTCTCTTTTGCCCGGACCAAGGATGAAATTAATAAAGA
>CASECL010000147.1 GCA_949286445.1 uncultured bacterium
CCTCGGCATTTCAGGAGATTTACGGCTTTCAAAACAGCTACTTCAATAACCGGATATACCGTTTCGGGGCGGCGTTCCGGCGTCAGCTGCCGGAGGCGGGGAGGAATGTTTACGCCGGAAATGTTATTGAGGACATCAGCGATATTGTGTTTGACTTTGACGGCTGGCGTCAGAGCATGAGCGCGGCGGCAAACTCGGTTGACTACACTACCAATATTCTGGCGGACAATATTTTTTCGGTTTCGCCCCGCTGCTTCGGAATGCTGGAGTACAAGAAAGACAAATACTTGACAGTCAAAGATTTTTCCGCTGAACTGCAAAAACGTCTCTTTGCCGGATCAGATCCGGGAAAAGAGTATTCCAAACCGCTGATGCGCGACCCGTCCGCCGGTGATTTCCGGCTGCGCGACGGGGTGGAGTGCCGGGCAAAAGTTTTTGTGCCGTGGGGCTTGAAAGAGTGCGTTGGGGAATGGGAATTCCGCCGTCCGGCGGCGGGGGGAAAAATGATTGTGCCGGATGCAAGTTTCAATTATACCGGAGAATACATGCACCGGACCATGTATATGCTGGTGCCGAGAAACAACTTGACACTGCATAATTTCCAGGTGTCGGATTTTATCAATTCGCCCACGGAGGATATTATACCGTCGGCTCTGGTATTTAACGGGGTAAATCAGTATGCCTCCGCATCTAATGCCGATTCAAAACGGGATATGCACTATAAATTCAGAACCTTTACCAAGCCTTATGATGTGAAATACAATGGCAGTGAACGCCAGACTTTTGATATGGGAAATAATAATTTTCTTATCGAACTGGTTTTTGACGGGCGCAAAGGCACCGTTTTGAGTAAAAATGACGGTAAAAACGGTTACGCTTTGCGCATAACTGGGGAAAACCGTTCCGTTGCACTGGAGCTTTTCTGCAATGGCAGAAAATTCACCGCTTCCGCCGTTATGCCGGAACCGGTGGATGGCGTAGAACGCTATTTCCATCATCTGATAGCAGAAGTTGACCGTCAGAATTCGGAGGTGAACTTCTATCTGGACGGAAAAAAGGTGAAAACTTCATATTCCGGAGAATTTCCCGCTTCCGGCAGCTCATTATCCAATCAGGCTGATTTGCTGGTGGGGCGGAATGCCGCCGGAGAGGATTACTTTGCCGGAGCGATTGATTACCTCCGCATCTCCCGCGGTACGCTCAAAAATGCGGAAACTAATATAGATGAACTCTATAACTGGGAATTTGCCGGACCGGCTCTGAAGCGTTAATGGAAAAGTTCTGACCCGGAAAAATATTCCGGCGGCGTTATTGAGCAGATAACGCCGCCGGTTTTTTCTGCCGGGTATTTTTTAAACCCCTGCGGCAAGTGAAGTTGTCCACTCTTTGCCCACAGAACCGTAATACACCCAGCGGAGTTTGTCTTCTCCCTCCACAATCAGAGCTCCGAGATCTCCCGATGCTGTGCGCACTCTCAAGTCGTCTATTCCGTCGGCATTGAAGTCGCCGATTTGTTCAATCGAGAGTCCGGAGGCAATATTTCCCAGTCCCATCCAGCCGGAAACGCTGCCGTTTTCCACCTCCCATACGCCGAGATAGTCTCCGATTTGCAGCAGAATATCATCAGTGCCGTCTCCGTTGAAGTCGCCGGTGCCGACGATATTCCTGTCAGCGGTCAACGTATCCAGATTGTGCCAGCTTACTTTACCATCTTTGTCCACCAGCCAGCTGCCGGCAAAGCCCGCCGCATGGCGCAGCGCAAGGTCGTCAATGCCGTCCCCGTTGAAATCCCCCACCGCCGAAACCGTCCACTCCGACCCCAGACTCTGAAAATATACCCATCCGGTACCGTCGGTCAGATGACAGCCTACCGCTCCATTGTCGTTGCGGAGAACAATATCAGATATGCCGTCGGCGTTAAAGTCACCCAGACCGAGAACGTTGGTCCGGTAATCAAATTTCTGTATTGTCTCCCAGCCGGAAACTTTTCCGTCTTCTCCGGTAACGTAACAGCCGACGGTGTTGGTGCTGAAATTGTAAACATAAACATCGGCAGTGGCATTTGCCCCGGTATTTCCGGAAGCGAACATTTTCCAGCCTGATCCCATGGTGCTTAAATTCAGCCACTCTTTATTATTGTTTTCTCCGGTAACCCACGCTCCGGTAAAGCCGGCGTCATGCGCCATGAAAATATCCGCAGTGCCGTCGTTGGTCAGATCATAGGGAATGCTTACTTTTCCCTCCAGCAGCATACTGAGTGTGCCGGAATCAAGCCGGAGGGAATACCCCCTGCCGCCGTAGGAAAGGGCATTATCAAGGCTTAATTGACCGTATTCCACTCCGCCGCTGTTCCGGACCGTGATGCTGCCGGAAAAATCACCGGCGTTTCCGGCGAGAATATAAGTGCCGGATGACTGGGTGTTTTTTACGGTTATCACCAGTTCCGCCTCTCCGGCGGCCAGAGCCAGATTGTTGATAATCGCATCGGACTCTCCGGAGCGGGTTTCCAGATTGAAAATCAGTTCGGAACCGGCTTCTGCCGTGAATTGAGCCCCGTCTTCAATATAGAGATTTCCCGCATGTTCCGCCCCGGCGCCGAGGCGCATAATTCCGCCGGAAAGCACCCGGCTGTTTTCCGCTGAAGCACCTGAATTCAGTATGATTACGCCGCCGGAACTTGCCGTTATGCCGGAAATTTCCCCGCCGGAGGAAAATTCAAGTTCAATACCTTTTTCCGCATCCAGTCCGGAGAAAAAACCGTTGACCGTGCTGAATGATTTTCCTGCTCTTGTACCGGAAAAGAGGGTGTTTTTATCAATTTTTGCATTTACAACCGCTCCGGAAGCGATAATCACTTGCGAAACAGTGCCGCCGGCGGCGAGGATGAGTTCCGCTCCGTTATTTATCACTGCATCCGCCAGACTTCCTCCGGCAAACACCGCCGCCGCCGCTCCGGAATTGATATCAACCCCGGATGCCCCGCCGCCAGCGGAAATATTCATCTGTGCTCCGTCTGATACGGCGGCGGAAATAATTTTTGCCCCTCCTCCTACCTTAATTTCCGCACCTGAAAAGGCGGAAGCCATTGACACCGTGGCAAAAGAGTCAGCATATAACAATCCGTCACTGCCATAGACTTTTCCGCCGGAAAGCACCCCGCCGGAGATAACTTCAATTTTTCCGGCCGCCAGATTTTCCGCCGTTCCCCGGGAAAGGGTGAATCTGCCGTAAATATTTTCCCCGGCAATCACCGTATCAAGATCACTGCCGTCCACCCGGAAATCAATTATGCCTCCTGCTGACTGCAGAACATTTTCCGCCGTTCCTCCGGATACGGAAAGCCGTCCTCCTGACAGAACTTCTACACCGTCTGCCGTCCCTCCGGATGCAATCTTCATAATCCCGGAAGATCCGATTCCGGTGCCGGAAACAGTTCCACTGGAAAATACATTCAAAATCCCTCCGGCATGAACCGTATTTCCCGCCGCCAGTCCGCCGGAGGAAACATTCATAACCCCCCCGGCATATACCGTATTGCCGGAAGCCGTGCCGCTGGAAAAAACATTCAGTACTCCGCCGGCAGAAACAACAGTATTTTCCGCCATCCCCCCGGAAGATATATCCATCCGGTCATAGCCGCCGTTATTCTGCAGTACCGTATTGCTCACTTCCGGCCCGGCGGCGGCAGCATTGCTTCCGGAATAAAGCATTACTGCACTTTCCGGGCTGCCGCCGCCGCCAACCGGCTCAAGCCCGGCAGTATCCAGATGAATTACGGTAATATCCTGGAGTTCACGATACTGCCCGGAATAGTAGTAACTTTTTCCCCAGGTCATAAGCTGATCATGTTCGTAAGTATCGTCAAGAATAATCTGCCGGCTTGACTCAATGTACCCGTATCCGACCATGGAATGGCCTTCAATGCCGATCAACACCAGATTGCCGGCGTCAATTTCCGCTTTGTAATCTTCAAAGGTGAAATCACCGCCCACATTGTCGGTGGTGGCAGTCATGGTGTTTTTCACATCCAGCGAATAGCCGCATTGTTCCACATAAAGATTGAGACCGTAAAGCAGCTCCTGATATTGGATCGGAACACTCCGGACAATGCCGTCTCCGTATATTACACTGGTCATGGAGGTATTCCAGCTGAGCACCTCTCCGAGTGTGACATTCATGTAAAGCGAGGTGCCGAGATCTTCATTGCCCCGCCAGTACATCCCGGTACCCAGCCAGGCGGCAATACAGTTGAAATACTGAGTATTAAGTTCAGCAGAATTGCCGACAAAGGTATAAGGAAGTTCCTCTGCCGGAGTTTTTCCGTAGTAGTAACTTACATACTCTTTTGACGCTATCGCCCGGCCGAGCGCAGAGTCAAATTCATTCATGTTGTAAATATTTCCGTCTGAACCGCGGGAATTAACATCGACTTCACCGGCAATCAGATTGGATACATCATATCCGGCATAACCGTATTTGTCATAGTATCCGAGTATCATTCCTACCGCGGTGGCAGTACAGCCGTACATATATTCTGCCCGGGGCACTTCATAAGTTACCGTTACCGCTCCGGCCGGCAGATCGCCTTTTACGGTGAAATTGAGATTTTCCACCGTGCCCGGGGTGTCGCGGAGTGAATATTTGCGGTCCGGCAGTCCGGATAAATTTCCCGCCGGATCACTTTTTACAGTGACGCACCATTCCGGCCTGACTGCCGCCGGACTGCGGTCTGCCGGTTCACTGAAAAAGGTGAAATTCCCGATGCCGGATAATTCCCCGGATTGTTCCGGAAAACAGTATTCATAATTGCTGTTCATTGAGAGCCTCCGTATGTTGCCCTCCCTCTTCAAGGTAGCATCTCTTTTTACCAAATACAAACACAAAAAAAACAAAACCGGAAAAAAAGCGGCTTGTTTTTATCCGGGGCAGGGGTTATAGTTAATGAATGGAAAATCAAAAATACAGTGAAAATATTGGAAACAGAAGAATATGGCGTCAGTAAAAAGTAAAAATAAAATCAAACCATTTACTGCCGGAGTGGTTGATATCGGAGCTCATTCCGTCCGGCTGGACATTTTTGAGCGTTCCCGTTCCGGCAGTGTCACCCTGCTGGAAAGTCTGTCCCGTTCGATGAACCTGGGCCGGGACGTATTCCGCAAAGGCGTGGTGGGCCCGGAAAATCTCAACCTGCTTTGCCGGACATTGACCGATTTCCGCCGCAAACTGGATGAATACAAAATAAACAACCGCCACATTATCGCCACCAGCGCGATCCGGGAGTCCCGCAACCGCGAACTGGTGGTTTCCCGGATGCACGGAGTATCCGGCATGCCGGTAAGTGTGCTGGAGGAACAGGCGGAGGCGCGGCTTTATTTTCTCTCCATGCGGGATGAAATTTCCCGGAAACGTGATTTCAGTGCCATGCGCGGAATCGGCTGCATTCTCGGCACCGGGTCTATGATTGTGATTTATTTTGCCGACGGAGTGATGAAATTTTGTGAATCTATTGCTTTCGGCACTATGAGGCTGTACGATGAATTCGGCAGTGTGGGCAGTCTCTCGCAGCAGATAAGTGAATTGCTTAACACCTTTGATATTTCCCAGCGGCTCCGGGAAAGTGTCGGTTTGACCGGGGATGATCCGGTAAGCATTATCGGCATGGGTGCTCCGTTCCGGCTTTTTGTCCGCTTCTCCGACCGGATGGATGAAAATGAGGAAGTGGCGCGGATCGGAGGAGCGAAAATGGTCCGTGCCGCCGCGGCTGCAGAAGCGGTCAGAGTGGATGAACTGGCGGCGAAATTCAAATTAACCGAAGAACAGGCAATCGGGGTTCCCATGTGCGGGGCGTTGCTGTCCTACTTTGAAAAAAATTTCAACTGCCGGGAATTTATTGCACCGGCGGCGACGACGCGTTCGGCATATTACTCTGATCTGCTCCGGGAGAGTTCTGGAGTTGAGAAAGATCCATTTTATGACGATGTGGTGGCGGCGGCGCGCTGTCTGGGGGCAAAATACGGTTCGGCGGATATTCATGCTGAATCGGTGCGCGGTGATGCGTTGAAAATATTTGACAAACTGAAAATGCACTTTGATTTTCCGCCCCGGGCCAGGCTGTTGCTGGAGGTGTCATCACTGCTTCATGATGTGGGAAGATTTGTTGACGCAAGACAGCATCACAAACACTCCTATTATATCATAGCCCATTCCCAGCTGCCCGGCATCAGCGAGGCGGAACGCCGGGTGGTTGCCGCGGTGGCGCGTTATCACCGCAAATCTGTACCCCGGGACAGCCATTTTGAATATGCGGTGCTTACCCCGGAGGAACGGGTTTGCGTGTTGAAACTGGCAGGAATACTCCGGGTGGCGGATGCGTTGAACCGTCTTCACGGATCGGAGTTCGGCATATCCGCTTTGCGGATAAGAAAGGGTGATTTTGTGATAGAAAGCGACCGGGATGACATTGAATTTGAAAAATTCTATGTCAAGCTCAAAGGAGAACTTTTCACCGAAGTTTTCGGGCTGGAAACGGTTTTGGAACATGGAAGGGGAAAAATATGAAGGAAAGAAAAAATCCGGCGGTAAACACCGGTTCAACAGACGAAAACATTTTTCTCAGCCGGGAATTGAGTATCCTTGATTTTCACTCCCGGGTGCTGGACGAGGCGGAATGTCCGGCCAATCCGCTTCTGGAAAGGCTGAAATTCATCGCCATATTTTCCGGAAATATTGATGAATTTTTCATGGTCCGCATCGCCGGATTGCGCCAGATGGTGAATTTGAATGAAGATTTTCCCGATCCGGCGGGAATGCGTCCGTCGGAACAGCTGGCAGTTATCCGGAGCAGAATGGAGAAACTCTTCCGCCGCCAGCATGATCTGCTTTACGGTCAAATTCTGCCGGAACTGGCGGCAGGAGGGGTGGAATTATCTGACTTTGACTCGCTGGATGAAGTTCAGCGGCGGAAACTTTCCCGGGTATTTCATGATGAAGTGCTGCCGGTGCTGACACCGCTTGCCATTGATGAGGCGCACCCGTTTCCGGTGCTGGGCAACGGGGCAATTGAGATTGCCGCCAGCCTGACCGGCAGGGATGATCCGGAAAAAAAGATCCGGCATGTATTTGTGGAAGTGCCGGAAGTTCTGCCCCGCTTCATTGGTCTGTCCGCCGGGGATAAAAAGATTTTTGTCCCGCTGGAACAGTTGATTATGTCCTTTATGGACGAACTTTTTGCCGGATATGAAATTCTGGACAAAGTTCCTTTCCGGCTTTTGCGGGACATGGATTTTTCGGTAGATGCTGAAGGTGAACCGGATTTGATGGCCACCATAGAGCGCAAAATTATTCAGCGGCATTTCCGTGAGGTTATCCGTCTGGAGATTGCGGGCCGGGCTTCTGATGAACTTGAAGCGTGGCTCAATGCCCAATTTGAGCTCGATGATATCTACCGTTACCGGATTGAGGGCATGCTGAAGCGCAAACAGCTTTTTGAACTTGCCGCCAAAGCCGCCCGTCCGGAATATCTGGAAGAACCCTGGCCGCAGCTGCCGCCTTATCCGGCGGGGAAATACGGAAGTGTTTTTGAGGCGATAAAAGCAGAAGAATACATTCTTGACGCGCTGCCTTTCCACAGTTTCAAAGTAGTGACTGACCTTCTGGAACAGGCGGCGGATGACCCGGATGTGCTGGCTATCAAACAGACACTCTACCGGGTGAGCGGAAATTCCCCGGTGGTGCGTTCACTGCTCCGGGCGGCGCGTAACGGCAAACAGGTTACCGTGGTGGTGGAGCTTAAAGCACGTTTCGATGAGTATAACAATATCAACTGGGCCCGGATGCTGGAAGAAAACGGCGCGCATGTTATTTATGGTGTGCGCAATTTGAAAATTCACGGCAAAGCACTGCTGATTATCCGCCGGGAAGATGAACGCATTGTCCGTTACGTTCATCTGGCCACCGGCAATTATAATGAC
>CASECL010000148.1 GCA_949286445.1 uncultured bacterium
AAAAAATCAATTTTGCGCTGGAGGAGGCGGAGAAAAAACTTGCCGCCGCCGCCACGCACTCTGAACTCGAACAGGTCCGTATTGAAATGATTGGACGCAACGGACTCTTTCCGGCATTGAGCAAGGAAATGGGTTCCATCCCCCCCGAAGAACGCCGGGCAACCGGAGAAGCATTCAATTCCGGACGCACCAGACTTCAGCAGGCCATCGCGGCGGCTCAGCAGCGGCTGTCATCTTCCGGAAAAAATTCCACCGGAGAAAAAATGGATCTCACCCTCCCCGGACGGAAGTGGAATACCGGGCATAAACACCCCATTCACATTGTGGCGGATGAGTGCGCCGCTATTTTCCGGCGCATGGGTTTTGTGGTGGCAGAAGGCCCGGAAATTGAAACTGTCTGGTACAATTTTGATGCTCTGAATACTCCGGATGATCACCCGTCACGGGATCCCAAAGATACCTTTTATTTTGCTGACGGCCGCATTCTCCGCAGTCAGACCAGCCCGGTTCAGGTGCGGGTGATGGAAAGCTGGGATCTGCCGATCCGTATTGTCGCCCCCGGCCGGGTTTACCGCAGAGATACGCCGGACGCAACTCACGGAATGAACTTCCATCAGATTGAGGGGCTTTATGTGGATAAAAATGTCTCCATGGCGGATTTGAAAAGCGTGCTGCAGACTTTTGCTACTGAGATGTTCGGTCCTCAAGTCAAAATCCGGCTCCGCCCGCACTTTTTCCCCTTTACTGAACCCAGTGTGGAATATGATTTCTCCTGCATTATGTGCGGCGGCAAAGGCTGTCCGGTATGCAAGAATTCCGGCTGGATTGAAATTGCCGGAGCTGGAATGGTTGATCCGGCAGTATTGAAAAACGCAAAAATCGATCCGGAAATTTACAGCGGTTACGCATTCGGCATGGGTATCGAACGGCTGGCAATGCTGCGTTACCGTATCGGCGACCTCCGGCTTTTGTACGAAAATGATGTGAGATTTCTGGAGCAGTTCTAAAATGAATATTTCAAAAAACTGGTTGAATCAATACGTTGATGCCGGCGATGATCTTGCCGGGCTTTGCAATAAATTAACGATGGCCGGCATTGAAGTAGAGGCTGTCAATGACAAAGCAGTAGTGCCTGCCAACGTGGTAGCGGCAAAAATTCTGGAAAGAGCCAAACATCCCAACGCAGACAAGTTGTCCGTCTGCAAAGTTTTTGACGGCACCAGAGAACTTCAGATTGTCTGCGGCGCGCCCAACTGCGATGCCGGCAAAATAGTGCCGCTGGCACAAATAGGCACCGATTTCGGCGGCGGTTTTGTGATTAAAAAGGCGAAGATGCGCGGCGTGGAATCCTTCGGCATGATGTGCAGTGCAAGCGAGCTTGGCATTTCCGACGATGCTGACGGTCTGCTGGAGCTTCCGGAAGATACCGTGCCCGGTACACCGCTTAACAAAATTTATGCTTCCGATACTGAAATTGAGATTGAAGTAACCCCCAACCGGCCTGACTGGCTCTGCCATTACGGAGTGGCCAGAGATGTGGCGGCGTTGCTGGATACTGAGGCGAAACTGCCGGAATTCACCGCCCCGGCGGCAAAGGAAAAAGCCGATGCCGCGCTGGTGGAGGTAAAGGCTCCGGATCTCTGTTTCCGTTACATCGGCCAGGTTATCCGCAATGTCAAGGTAAAGGAAAGCCCGGCATGGCTCAGGGAAAGACTTGAAAGCGTCGGTCTCCGCGCGATCAACAATATTGTGGACATTACCAATTTTGTCCTTATGGAGCTGGGGCAGCCGCTGCATGCCTTTGATCTGGATAAACTGGAAGAAAAACGCATAGTTGTACGCCGGGCAGAAGCCGGAGAAAAAATCGTTACCCTGGATGGTAAAAATCTGACCCTTTCTCCGGAAAATCTGGTTATCTGCGATGCGAAAAAACCCATGGCTCTGGCAGGAATCATGGGCGGAGAATACAGCGGAGTTACCGAAGAGACCGTGGATGTGATGCTGGAAAGTGCAGTGTTTGACAAGTCCAACATCCGGCGTTCAAGTTCAAAGCTCGGAATTTCCAGTGATTCATCCTACCGTTTTGAGCGCGGAGTGGATTTTGATATGAGCATAATTGCCCACCAGCGCGCGGCGGCTCTGATCGTCGAACTGGCAGACGGAGAAGTCGTCAACGCACCCACCGACGTTTACCGGGAAATTCCGCCGGAAGCAGAAATACTGTGCCGGTTTGAAAATATCCGCAAACTTCTCGGAATTGATCTGGATAACAATGGAATGATAAAGATTTTCCGTTCGCTCCAGTTGAAAGTCAAAGATATTACCCCGGACAGCTGTGTGGTTGTTGCACCGCGCTTCCGGCAGGATCTCACCCGCGAAGCAGATCTGGCGGAAGAGGTTGCCCGGATTAACGGACTGGATAAAATACCGGAAATACCGGTAAAAAGCACACTTTGCCACTCAATTTCAGACGACGCTTATGTGAAAAGCCAGGAATTGAGAGATATGCTCATTGCCCTCGGACTGGATGAGTGCGTGCATTACAGCATGAACAGCTTGAAAGACGCACTGAAAGACAACCGTTTTGAGGAAAAAGATCTGATCAAACTTACCAATCCTATCAGCATGGATCTGGCATATCTCAGACCTTCGCTCTACGGAGAGGTGCTCAGCACGGTGGAACGCAATATTGCCCGGCGTAATTTGTCGCTGAAGCTCTTTGAGTACGGCAAGGCTTTCTGCGCCAATGAGAAACTCTTTCCGGAAGAACGCTGGTGCATCGGCATCGCCATCACCGGGCAGAAGCATCCGGAACAGTATTCCGGAGCGTTGAAGGAAGTTTACGACTACTATGATCTCAAAGGTCTTCTGGAAAGTTTCTTTGAAAAGTGCCGCATCGGCCGGGTGGAGTTTATCCCGGTGAACGGCGACAGCCGTTTCGCCCCCGGAGTGGCGGCGGAAATAAAACTCAACGGCAAGTCCGCCGGATTTCTGGGAGAAGTCAATCCGGATTTTGTCAAAGGCTTCCGTACCGGAAACAAGATTTACTATGCGGAGCTTGAGGCATCGGTGCTGTCTATGATGATGCGTCCGGCAGGTCACTACAAGGCAATATCGCAGTTCCCGGCTACCACCCGGGATGTGGCACTGGTGGCGGATGAAAGTTTGAATTGCGTGGACATTATCAATCTGGTTTACGGGGCGAAACTGCCCAATTTTGAGAGTGTAAAACTCTTTGATATCTTCCGGGATGACAACATGAAAAAAGCCGGCAAAAAGAGCATGGCGTTTCAGGTTACATTCCGCAACAGCGAACGCACGCTGACGGATGAAGAGGTAAATACCGCATTCAATAAATTAAGGCAGAAACTTGCCGACACCCTGAAAGTGGAGTTACGATGAAACAATATTCCAACGCAGAACTGCTGGAAAAACTGGCCGCGCTGAAAAAAGAACGCAACGCCATCATTCTGGCGCACAATTACCAGCTGGGCGAAATTCAGGACGCAGCGGATTTCTGCGGCGATTCACTTGAGCTTTCATTGAAGGCCGCCAAGTCGGATTGCAGTGTTCTGCTTTTTGCCGGGGTGCGTTTTATGGCGGAAACGGCCAAGATTCTTTCCCCGGACAAAACCGTTCTGCTCCCCCGTGAGGCAGGATGTGATATGGCGGACATGGCTGACGGACGCGCCCTGGCGGAATTCAAAAAACTCCATCCCGGAGCATTGACCGTCTGTTATGTCAACAGCACTGCGGCAGTGAAGGCGGAGTGCGACTGGTGCGTTACCAGTGCCAATGCGGTGGATATTGTGAGAAGTCTCCCCGGGGATAAAGAGATAATCTTTGTACCTGACCGCAATCTGGGGGCATATTGCGGAGAACAGACCGGAAGGAAAATGATTCTCTGGGACGGGTACTGCCCGGTACATCAGAGAATTACACCTGGAGTGATCAAGGCAAGAAAAAAGGAGTTCCCGGAGAGCGAACTTCTTATGCACCCGGAAGCCCCCAAGTCCGTCCGTGATCTGGCGGACAGGCTGTTAAGCACCGGAGGAATATTGCGTTACGTCCGGGAAAGCAGGGAAAAATCTTTCATCATTGCCACAGAAATAGGCATTCTGCACCGGCTCAGAGCGGAAAATCCGGACAAGGTGTTTATTTCCGCAACTGAGGAACTGGTCTGCCCCTGGATGAAAGTATTGCGGCTGGAGGATTTGGTGAACTCTCTGGAAAATATGACCATTCAGATCGAACTTCCGGAGGAATTACGTAAGAAAGCGGAAGCACCGATCCGCCGGATGCTGGAATTTAAAAAATAACAACCCCGATATTTGAGGAGCATAAATAATGAAAACTTATTCCGGATTGCTGGTGGCGAAAGATATGAAATTTGCCGTTGTATGCGGAAGATTCAACGATTTTTTTGTCAGCAAACTGCTTGACGGAGCCAGAGATGCCATTCTGCGTCATGGCGGATCAGATGAAAATATCAGCGTGGCCTGGGTACCGGGTTCATACGAGATACCCTTTGCGGTCAAAGAGTTTTTGAAGCAGGGTAAATATGATGCCGTAATCGCGCTGGGCGTGGTTATTCAGGGGGCAACGCCTCACGCATCTTATATTAATTCTGAAGTATCCAAGGCACTGGCCAATCTGGGGCTGGAATTCAGCACCCCGGTCACTTACGGACTGATTACCGCGGATAATCTGGAACAGGCTATTGAACGCAGCGGCTCCAAAGCCGGCAACAAAGGCGTTGATGCGGCTCTGGCGGCAATTGAAATGGCAAATCTGACGAAAGCGTTAAGATGACATCTATCGAAGAAGGATTTTCAGAATCGCCGGAAAAACAGCTTCATTCCAAAAGACTTGGGCGTGAACTGGCGATGCAGTATCTTTTCCGTTGCGACCTTTTCCATGAACTTCCGGACATGGAACAGTGGGAGAAGTTTTATGACGACGAACTCAAAGAGCTGCACCATCTGCGCGACAATCGTTACGCCAGAAAGGCAAAGGAGTACGCCGTATCGCTGATTTCACAAGTGGGCTGCGAGCTGGAAAATATCGATAAGGCAATCAGAGAACGGGCGGAAAACTGGGAAATTGAACGTATTTCCGCAGTTGACCGCAATATACTCCGGGTGGCAGTGTGTGAAATGCTGTATTTTGACGATGTTCCACCGGTGGTCAGCATTGACGAAGCAGTGGAAATCGCCATTGATTACAGCGGAGAAGATTCCGGGCGTTTCATTAATGGTGTGCTTAACAGCATTAAAGACACCCTCAAACGTCCCCCCCCCGGGAAAGAAAAAAGGACGCGGAACCAAACCGCGGTGAATAAAAACAGATGAAATCAATTTTTTCCATATTCAAGCGCGGCCTGGAGAAGAGCGCGACCAAGATCAGCCGGAGTATTGCTTCGGTCTTCGGCAATGTCAAGCTTCATGGCAAAAGCAGTTTTGACGAACTGGAAAGATTGCTCATCGGAGCGGATTTCGGTGTGGCGGCGTCAAAAAAAATTGTTTCAGACATCCGCGATCTCTATGACCGTGGAAAGCTTGATGCTGACGCTGACCTGGCCGCCGCCGCCAGAAATACGGTAAATGAGATACTCCGGCAGAATACCCGTAAATTTGAACTGCAGAACAACTCCCTGACGGTAATACTTTTTGTCGGTGTCAATGGCAGCGGCAAAACTACCACCATAGGAAAATTGGCCGCCAACTTGAAAAATGACGGTAAAAAAGTAGTTCTCGGAGCCTGCGACACATTCCGGGCCGCCGCAGTGGAACAGCTCCAGCTGTGGGGTGAAAGAACCGGCTGCAAAGTTGTCTCCGGCAAGCCGGGCGCAGATCCGGCAGGAGTGGCGTTTGACGCGGTGAAAACCGCCTTGAATGACGGAGCGGATGTGCTTTTGATTGATACTGCCGGAAGACAGCACAATCAGAAAAACCTGATGGAAGAATTGGCAAAAATCCGGCGTTCACTTAATAAGGCATTGCCGGGGGCACCTCATGAAACAATTCTTACGGTCGATTCCTCACTGGGCGCAAATGTGATCAGTCAGGCGCGGGAATTTTCCGCCACAGCAGGAGTTACTGCGCTGGCGTTGACCAAACTGGACGGTACCGGCAAAGGCGGAATGGCAGTGGCATTGAACTGCGAATTTGATTTACCCACCTTCTTTATCGGACTTGGTGAACAGCCGGAAGATCTGCAGGAATTTGATATTGATTTCTTTCTGGACGCCATGTTTGGAGAAAAGCAATGAACTTCATGCTTCGCGCACTGGAGCTGGCAGAGAAAGGCCGCGGTTTTACCAGTCCCAATCCCATGGTCGGAGCTGTATTGGTCAGAGACGGCCGGATTATCGGCGAAGGTTATCACCATGGAGCAGGATTGCCTCACGCCGAAGTTGAAGCCTGCCGTGACGCGAAAAAAAGGGGAGAGGAAGTTTCAGGAGCAGAAATCTTTGTTACCCTTGAACCCTGTTCCAGTTTCGGCCGCACGCCGCCATGCACGGATTTAATTATTCAAAAGAGAATTGCCAAAGTTACTTACGGATGCAGTGACCCAGATCCCCGGCACCGCGGCAAAGCAGATAAAATTCTTGCCGGGACCGGAATTGAAGTCTGTCATGCTTCCGGCAGTGTCGCTCAAAAGTGCAGAGAACTTAATAGAGCCTTTTTCACCCGTGCCAAAACCGGAAAGCCTTTTGTTCTGCTGAAAATGGCGGAAACCCTGGACGGGAAAACCGCGGCAAGCAATGGCAGTTCCAAATGGATCACCTCGGAAACGGCGCGCAAAAGGGTGCAGTATCTGCGCCAGGGAGCTGATGCCATTCTGTGCGGTATCAACACGGTTATCGCAGATGATCCCCGAATGGATGTACGGGATTACCCGGTACGCCGACAGCCCCGCCGCCTCGCCGCCGGAAGAAGAATGTCCGCCGAACAGTTGAATAAACACTGCACTCACGGCGAATTTGAATTGGTGGATATATCCAACTGGGATGAATTTCTGCTGCGGCTGGGCAGGGAAAACTGTCTTTCACTGTTAATCGAGGGAGGCGGCGAACTTGCCGCCTCAGCACTCCGGGCCGGAGCAGTTGACCGGATCGAATTTCATATCGCACCCAAAATACTTGGCGGACGCGGCAGTCTTCCTTGTGTCGGCGGAGAAAATCCGGAGAGCCTGGATCAGGCAGTCAGACTTGGCAGAATGAAAATACTCCGTCTGGGAGTGGACTTTGCCGTAATTGCTGATGTGATAAAATAGTTTGCCGGCATGCTGCTATTTATTGGCTGAAAGATAATTTTTTCTCCGGACATAAAAAACATGCCGGAAAAAATCCAATATGCCGGCGTATTTTTCCAGAAAATCTGCACTCTATGTTCCCCGGCCCCGGGTAAACACTGCCAATCTCCCGGTGAGGTCAGTAAAATTTGATAATCCGGCATATTTTCCTGTGTCCGGACGGGAAATATCAATTCAGGACTTGAAAGCACAGCTAACCGTGGTATAGTAGGCAAAATAATAAAAGAAATATGAAAGCTGCCGGATGAAAAACCATCTTTTCTGGATTCCTTCCCTCTATTTCAGCGAAGGCATACCCTATGTAATTATCAATACCGTTTCCATTATCATGTTCACCCAGCTGGGCATGGATCACGCCTCAATGGCATTCTGGACAGCACTGCTGAGCCTGCCGTGGAGCTTGAAACCATTGTGGGCCCCGGTAATCGATCTCTTCGGACGGAAAAAAGCATGGATTGTTCTTACCCAGCTGGCCGGAGGCATTCTCATGGTAATCGCTTCAAGGATGCTGGTTTCACCGGACTGGACGGTTATACTGCTGCTGTTCATGGTGATCGGCATTCTTTCCGCCACTTTCGATGCGGCAGCAGACGGATTTTATATTATTACGCTGAATTCCTATGAACAGTCTTTCTTTTCCGGGGTGCGTTCCACATTCTACCGGATAAGCATGATCGCAGGTCAAGGCGGCTTGATCACCCTTTCCGGCTGGTTTAATGACCGTTATTCCCCCGGGAAAGCATGGTCGTTGACAATAGCCGCGGGAGGAGCGGTGATTATTCTGCTCAGTCTGATTCATCACTTCTGCCTGCCGCGGGAGGAATATGAAGCGGGAGAAAAAAATTCAATCTCGCAAAATTCCGGAGGAAGAACCGGTTTTTATCTGGCTTTTGCCACCTTTTTCCGCAAAAAAAATGTAATACCGGCATTGGCTTTCATTCTGTTTTACCGTTTCGCGGAGTCACAGCTGGGAAAAATAAGCATGGTGTTTATGAACGCCTCCCGGGACACCGGCGGGCTGGGAATGAGCAATCATCAGATCGGCATGATCAATGGGACACTTGGAGTTGCCGCTTTGCTGGCCGGAGGAATTATCGGCGGCTGGCTGATCTCCCGGAAAGGTCTTGCCGCAATGCTGTGGCCCATGGCTCTGGCCATCAATCTGCCGGATGCAGTATATGTTTATCTGGCAGTTGTACAGCCGGAAAACCTGCTGATTACCGGCAGTATGGTTATGCTGGAAAATTTCGGCTACGGTCTCGGTTTTGCCTCCTATATGCTTTTTATGGTGTTTTTTGCCTCTGACAGCGGAAAATTCAGAACCAGTCACTATGCCATAATGACCGGATTCATGGCTATCGGCATGCTGCTTCCCGGCATGGGAGCAGGAAAGATTGAAGAATTACTGGGCTACCGGATGTTTTTCATCTACATCCTGCTCTGCACTCTGCCGAGTTTCGCCGTGGTCATGGCAGTAAAAAGAATCATTGATCCTCGGTTCGGCAGAAAAATATCTTAAAAACAAAACCATATCCCAAACTTGACAAAGTCAATCTCAAGGTGTACATTTACCCCAGTTGGAATTGCATGTAAAAAAAACAGGATAAGACAATGAAATCAACACCGGAAACTGTTGTGCTGCTGAACTTTGTCTGCAAAGACATTCAGAAGCTCGCCCGGGCGGTAAGAAGCCGGCATATCTACACCATGGTTATGCCTTATACCGTGAGCGTGGAGCGATTGATGGAGGAAAAACCCGTCGGATTGATCATCTGCCGGGATGCCGGAGCTCCGGAAAAAACCGCCGAACTGGAGAAATTCAAGGCTCTTGAGATTCCGGCACTCGAAGTGGTTGTCACTCCGGAAAACTTTG
>CASECL010000149.1 GCA_949286445.1 uncultured bacterium
CAAAGGGATTACTACTGCAGCAAGCCAGTAATAGCGTTTCCCGTGATAAAAGTTAACCAAAAAGTAAAACGGAATGAAAATCAGACAAGATTTATGTACCGTTGAGGCAAGCAGCAAAATCAACAAAAAGAAGACCAACTTCTTTTTAACAATTAATTCATAACCAATCAGACAACATGCGGTAGCAATGGTCTGCCGAATTCCTGTTCTAGAAAAAAAACGGTAGAAAAGCGTGGAATAAATCGTGAAACCCAACATTGCATTAGGAATCGAATTACAGTTTTGAGAAATAAAACGTCCCAAAGCACCAAAGAAGAAAAATGCGACAAACAACAACCACCCCCGATAGAAAGGGCAAACTTCACTGAATAATTTCTCAATGACGGCGTACCCCGGATCCTTGCCTAAATGGGCTTCGCCGTAATAATCGCGCACCATTAGCCAAACATCTTCCCAATTTGACTGCATTATAAATTCAAAGTTCACCTTATATGCAAAGGTATCTGCGCCGACGGCCACATGGCGCAATCCGGACTGCAGAGCCAAAACCAGACAACAACACCAGATGTATTGCTTTCGACAATCAACGCCTTCCTTGTCCTGGTAATGAAGAAACAGCATTCCCAACGCTATGTTGAAAAATATGATACCAAGATTAGTTAACATAGTTCGCTGTAATTGCGTTTAACATTAGGTTGTTTGTTTCAAAACAAGAATTGGCCTGTAATGCTCAGAGTTGCATAAGAAAAAGCCTTTTTTCTCACGCCATCTTCCGAATCAAGCAGGTAATTACAAATGCATAATTAATTTTCTGCGGAAGCTATATTATCGTTTACTATTCCACTGAAAAACAAATTCCCCAAGCAAAATCCCGACAAAGAAGTCCGGAAAAGCGTCCAAATTTTGACAGAGGTACCAGCGATAATATTGTTCTGATCCCCCCTTGACTGTCCATCAACTTCATATTTGGAACAAAAACCATTTCTGCTCATGCGGATTTGCTATTAATCAACAGGCATGATTATCAAAATAAGGCAGTTTTCCGTTTTTGATCATAAGAGATTTCAAAGATGCGCAGATGCTAGAATCCGCTGTCAGCGGTTTTCAGCACTCCCATCGGACCAGACAGTTTGTTTTACTCATCAAACCATTTCCGGACTGTTCTCCACGGTTTTGGCAATCAATTTCCTGAATCACCCCATGCGACTATCGCAAGATTTGCTCCATAAAATTCCATCACCGCAGCATCAATTTTTCCGGATCATTGTCGTCTCAATAAAATAACATGTAATTAACGGCCACCCTTTCCGACGCTGGGATTCTGGCAATCACTCGAAGTCAACTGGTACGCCAAAACGCACATTCGACAGCAACGAAGTACTGTTGAATGCCGCATCCCAACTTACCACCTGTTCTCAGAGATGTAAAGGGTAGCAGGCCGCAATTATTCAATAAACGCGAAATAATCTTTTCCAAACTGCGCTGGGCTGCTGACGGTAATAAAACACATCCGGAATCTGATGCGGTTGATGGCCTCGCACCTACGGGGCGTCCTGTCAACGGAGCCAAAAAAACCTTTCTGCGTCGCCCGCCCTGCCAGTGCCTGTCTTATTCCGGTTATATCCTCCGGCAAACAGCAACAGTATTGCAATAGTATTTATGCAGAACCTGATGGCAATTTCTGATTTACTTACTATGATTTCAGAAGTCGATTGCACAATTCCAAAAATTCATTGATGCGAGCTTGTTTGTTGAAATTTTTTTCCGCAAAACTCCGGCAAATTTCCGCCTGACAACCGGTTTTCTGTCGGCAGATGTCATAAATTGCATCCACCATCAAGGCTACATTGCCCGGTGGAATACATCTGCCGCAAGCGTTTCCGACGATTTCCCGGTTGGCGGTGGAATCAAAACACACCACCGGAGTTCCACAGGCAAGAGCCTCTGCCGAAACCTTTCCGAAGCTCTCCTCCAAAGAAGCCGTAACAAAAACATCGGCCGCATTGTACCACCAGGCAAGTTCCTGTGCCGAATTTATCGGCGGAATATTTAAAATATTTTCAGGCAACCCAATGCCTTCCGGCATTTGGCCGATCAGGACAATCTGATACATGTCATTCAATCGGCGGGATATTTCCAGAAAACACTCCAGGCCCTTGGCCCGGCTCCAGCCGGAAGCCACCCCCAGCACCACCTTTTTACCAGCCACACCATATTTTTTTCGCAGCGGAACTGCCTCTTTTTGCGGTGAGAAAGTTTCCAGATCGATCCAGTTATAAATCCGGCATATCTCTTTCGCGCATACCAGATAAGACCGCCGGGCCTCTCCGGTGATCCAGTCCGACACTCCGACCACGGCGAGACGGGGAATCGCTTCAAACAACGATTTTTTTTCCTGCCAAAGCCGCCCTGTCGCATCAAAAAACCAGCTGGGGTTGTCCATTTTCAACCGCGGGCAGTCATGACATCCCGTTTCCCAGCGATAACAGCCGGTTACGGTGTAATGAGTGCATTTTCCGGTATAAAACCAGCAGTCATCCAATATTATTATAGTTGCGATATTGTTGTTCGCAAGATGTCGCAGCAGAAGCGGCAGATTGACATAATTCCCGTGCAAATTGTGCAACAAAACCACATCGGGTGAGTAGCATTCCATATATCGGAGCAGCTTCCGGGTGGCCAGCCGGGAAAAATGAGCCTGTCTTCCGCTCAGACGCGACAGCAGTCCATGAAGTTTCCAGTCGACGGGGTTGCCAATGCGGACACTGAACTGGTTTTCACATCCCTGCGCAAAAGCGGTACGACATTCATGCGTCGTCTGTTCATTGACAAAGGTTTGAAACTCCAGACAGGTCCGTCCGGTGCTCATAGCCTGACCGACCGCATTAATCTGCAATATTTTCATATCATACAAAAAATTAACGGATCATAAGGATTTTTTTTAGAAAAACTTTTAATTTTGATCTTAGACGCAGACAAATCCCGCGAAAAATGGAATCGAAAGGAATATGATAGCGTGATGCGATCTGTCTGCAACAGTCATCATATCCGATTTTATAACAGCACTCCCAAATAGCCAGACTTTTTTCTTTATCGCCAATGTAACGATTTGCCAATTCCGAGCAATACAATTTTGTTTCAGTCATATACAAGTCCTTTTGTTTTACTGAAACCTGACTGTTATGCTTTCGATTTCTTACCAGGATTTTATTTCCGACATGAAAATCAAACCCCCTCAAAGCCAGCTGCTGCCAATATATCCAGTCCAAAATATAAATGTAATCAGTGGTGAAGCCACCAATTTGATCAAATGCGTTTTTGGGAATCAGCAATGAACAGCCATTTAAACTCCATCGAGTCAGTAACAGTCTAAAGGCTTTGTCAGCAAGAACATATTGTGCAGT
Organism: uncultured bacterium; assembly: GCA_949286445.1. Taxonomy (GTDB): domain Bacteria; phylum Verrucomicrobiota; class Lentisphaeria; order Victivallales; family Victivallaceae; genus CASECL01. Next base: position 3,405 of record CASECL010000149.1, read on the forward strand.
AATATTCGGTGCATGGGGAATCGGCCTGTTGTTTTCATCAATTACAGAACTGCCGCAGGTAATAACAACATTTTTATTCTGATAACCAAATTCTCTAACAATATCAACTTCATATTTAACTTTGTCCGGCAAATAAAGATCATCGTGTGACAGCCAGGAAAAATATTCACCCCTCATCCGGCTAATTCCATAATTCAAGGCAGAAGCGCAACCGCCGTTTTCTTTGTGGAAGTAACGAATTTTATCGCCATAAGAAAGGGCAATTTTTTCTGTTTCGCCATTGTCGGAAGAGCCATCATTTATCACAATGATTTCAATGTTTTCGTATGTTTGAGCCAGCGCTGAATCAATGGCCTGCCTTAAAAAATTACCCCCATTATAAACCGGAATAACTATAGATACCTTAGGTAAATATGTTTCCATTCATTTTCCTCAATTCTATAACTCAAAACGATCAGAATAAATTTTAATTTCTTTGCTGTGGAACCGAAAAGTTCTTTGGCGTGATCATCCAAAAAGGAATTCCCACCATCCTTTATTTCCCACTTTTTTAAAGAACGGCGACGCAAAAGCAGTCAAAGTGCCGGTTGCATTTTCTGATAGCTCTTTACGCCGCTGGTTCTGTTTTTATGCAGCGTACAAATTAAATCATCTTTTACATTCATAAGGAGTCGCATCGCCAAGAGGTGGCGTGGAGATATAATTCCCGCCATATGCTCCTTGTCGTCTCCTCAGCGATAGACACTGACTCTCTTCAACCATAGCAGCGCTTATTTGAGCGTTAAATTCCCCATTTCGTACCGACATTGCCTTAAGGCTACCCTAGCTGACGAATCACAAGCCAGAAACAGTCAAAAGCAAACAGTTGAAGCAGACAGGCAACCATGAACTCCGACGAAATCCGAAAGCATGATGAATTACGAAATTCCAGTCTAAAACGGAAGGATTGCCGCGTCATCCAATGCGGCAATCCGGTCCGGAGGTCAGCTATTTATACTTAAGTTTAGCAGACAGCAGTTGCTCTTTTCCGGATCTATTACAACATACGGATATTCTCCACCCGGATGTGAAACCCATCGCTTTCGCCCCCTCCAATATCATACGTTGCCATGACAAATGCAAATTTGAATTCAAAGCATTTCAAACAACATGCTATGCTCTTTTTTGGCAACTGCGTTGCATCTGAAGGTCTCATTTATTTAAGATTAATCCAATCGCCGAGTGTCCGTTCCCATTTTTCTGGATGAAAGAGCC
>CASECL010000150.1 GCA_949286445.1 uncultured bacterium
AAAGGTTCTTTCCTTCCCGCGCCCATCCTTTTCCAAACCTTTTCGGATTAACATTGCTTCAATTGAGAAATTGAAGCAATGGCCGCCGGAAAAGTCCGAATAAGAAGACTGAACTCAAAGAGCAAATTAAATAAATTTGTCTTGAGTATATAATACTTAAGGCACAAGATATTTTTTAAAAAAACATTTGATATTTAAATATTTGCGAAACAAAAAAATTTTACAGGAATAGTTTTTTTGAAAGAATTTTGCGGGCAGGAAAAACCTTTTGAGGAAAGGTTCTTTCTTTCCAGCGCCCATCCTTTTCCAAACCTTTTCGGATTAACATTGCTTCAATTGAGAAATTGAAGCAATGGATGCTGAAAAAATACGCTGCAGTGAAATATGGAGTTACTTTCCGGATGAATTATTTTTACTCCCCGCCCGGAAGATTTCGTTTCAGGCCCCTGACTTTCACGGAAAATCAGGTCTCCCGGCGGAATGCCCCCGGACTTTGACCGTAACAGGCTTTGAATACCCGGCAAAAGTAGTTCTCACTGCCAAACCCGCATCTGGCGGCAATCTCTTTTATGGAAAAATTGGTGGTCTGAAGCAGTTGCAGTGCCAGTCTCAGCCGGAGATCCCGCACATAGATACTCTCACTGCACCCGGTACACTCCCGGAAAAGACGGCTGAAATGACTCCGGCTGTAATGAAAATGCCGGGCCATCTCTTCCAAACTCAATTCGCCGGATAAATTCTCCAGACAATAACGTCTGATCTGTTCGCTCAAAGGATTGCCTCTGCGTCCACCCCGGGTTGACTCCAGAAGCTCCAGCATAAACGAATAAGCCTGCACCGACGCCCGGCTCACAGTCAATTCCCCCCGGTCATAAATTTCTGCCGTCTCCCGCCACAATTCTGCCGGACGCATCCCCTCCTGTCCCTCCGGCGAAACCCCGTATCTCCTCCGGTACTCCCGGGCCAGACGGACTACTTCAGCTCCGTACAGCGTAAGGTAGATGAATTTCCACGGCCTGTTCCCTCCCTCCGGAAAATAATAACAGTGGTTTTCCGGCACAATCAGCAGCATTGTCCGCCCCGGTGTCTGCGGAAAAAGTTCCCCATTGTACTTCAGCATCCCCTCGCCCTCAAGAGTATGCTGATATATCACAAATTCCCGGTTCCCCCGGCGCATCCCGTCCCAGCAATAGGAACTGTCATTGACCGTCTGAAGACCGAAATTTATCAGCATGGAATGAAGTTTCAATTCACCGCGCGGAAAAATTATCTGTTCGTGCCGTTCTCTTTCCATAACGCGCCGTCCTCTTATTCTCCTTTCCGCGGCCTATTCCAGCCAGAAAATTGATCCCAGCAAATGAAGCAGTTTTTCTGCATTTGCCCCCAGCGTCTCAGGCAGAAGATTGAGCAATTTCAGTGAAGGCTCTTCCAAAGTTCCGCCAATACTCAACGGCAAATCCATACCGGTTAAACTGATTTTGGATTGCAAATCCAGTTTTTCGTTGCTCCCCATGCCGATAGTGCCGTCGAAAGACAACAGCCTCACTGCCGGACCGGCAAGGTAAAATTCTTCAATATCCAGCACACTGTCTGTTATTTTCACCGCCAGTTTTCCCCGGTCGAAGAATATTTTATGCGACGGACTTTCCAAGCCTCCGGCACTGCGCATTGATCTTGTCCAGGAGTCCACACTGGTTATCTTCTCCGGGACCACGCTGCTCAAACGCAGAATTATTTCCATCGGCAGAAACAGCAGCCGACCAAGCACACCGCCGGCCAGATTATTGCTCAGCACCGTGTCGCCGAAATCCGCCTCCACCCGGCCTTTGAGTTTATCTCCCCATTCCCGGCTGAATTCTCCGGTAAAGTTCCAGCGCAGGTTTTCAATCTCACCCCGGCTGCCGGGCCCATCCACAAAGGGCGACAGAAACAGTTCCATCGGCAGTTTTCCGGAACTTTTCCCGGTAGTATTGAACTCCACCGCCTTGCCCGGCACGGAACGGAAAATCCAATCGCATGTCACGGAATTTCCCCCGGTATCAAACACCAGTCTTTCCAGTCTGGCATTTCGCCCGGAGCCATTGAACACACTGCGTATCTTCAAATCGCCGTTATCCCAGCGGAGGCGGTCCACCGCAAAAAGAAAATTCCAGTGCCTCCTGCCAAAATCAAATTCAAAAGATTTTTTCCCTGTTTTTCCCCCGGGATGCGGCTGGCTTTCCCGGGCGGCAGACATCTCCGGCAAACTGCCGCTATCCAGCAATTCTTTATTTTCTTTTGCTGTCTTGTCTTTCAACGCCTGGCTGATACATTCACGGAGGAATACTCCGTCCAGTTCATTAAATCTCACCTTTCCGCTGACCGGGCGCAAATCATTGGCCGGATACCGTAAACTTCCCTCAATCCGGGTTGAATTCTTTCCGCCGGCACGGGAAAAATTGCCGCTGAATGAAGTTATTTCAAAGGCGTTGGAGTCATTCTTCATATTCAGCGACAGAGGTCCGGAAAACACTTCATCCACCCGGTGAAACTTTAACCGGTCTATCAGGAAATTTCCGCCGCAACTCCATCTTCTGCGCGCGATATTGCCGCAGTCAAACTGCAAAGCTCCTGATATTGACGCCCCGTCAAAACAGCCAGGCAGAAAAAGATTGAGCAGATTTTCATTGAGATAACGCAAAGACAATTCGCCGCTGACCCGGTTTTTGCGTATGACAAAAGGTATTTCCATTCGCAGCGCAGAGAAATTATTCACATGCATATACAAATTCAGCCGGGAAAAACGCCACTCTTCAAAGTCGCTGCTGCCGCAGGAGTAATCCGCCTCCCAGCCCACATTGTCATAGACGGTATTTCTGATTTTAAGTTTTCCCGGACCGAAACGGAACCTGCCATCGCCGGATAAATGTGAAAAATCCCGTCCGAAGTTGAGTTTTCCCTCTCCGGAAATCATTCCCTCCAGATAATTACCTGATCTGATGCCGAAACGGCCGGGGAAATCAGCCGGAAATATAAGTTTATATTCCCCCTCCCAGTCCCGGTCCGGGCGGAAATCCCGGTCGAAAAACATGTCTGATAATTTGCCTTGAAGCGTAAAACCGGCGGCGGGATTTTCCCAGACAAAATTCCAGTTTCTCAAATAGGACACCCCCTCTCTTCCGTTACGCCCGAAAGACACCCCCACTTTTCCGCGGCCTCCGCCGGATTTGCGCAGCAGCTCCTCGGTCGATTTAACGCTGTCCAGCGGCACCAGATACCGGATGATATCCGGAGACACATTGAATAACTCTATTCTCCCCTGCCAGCTGCCGTCCCCGCGGAATTTTCTCCGGAAATGACCCGTATATTCACCCAGTGAATTTTTGTCCCGGCTGATAACGCCGGAGAAGTTTTCCAGATCAAGCGTCAAAGCGGAGGTAAGCACCCCGGATATCCGGGAATTCATATTAAGATCATCAATGTCTTTTCCGTCAAAGGTCAATGAGGTATCTCTTATTGAAGCCTCCCCGTCAAGCCGCAGTCCGGAAGCGGAAAAATTTCCCGATAAATCGGCGCAGAAATACCCCCGCCGCAAATTAGCCGTCTCCGGCTGGAACGGCAATAAACGCAGCAGGCGCAGATCCAGACGGTCAAAACAGATATTCAACTTTTCCTGTTGGGAATTTTTTACCGGAAAAAAACGGTTTTCGCGGTCATCTGACCAGCTGTACATTACCGCTTCCGGCAAATTGACGGAAACTATCTTCCGGTTGTCCGTATCGCCGGATAAAGTGAACGCCACCTTCTTTACATTGGCCAGCCGTTTTTCCAGATCTACGGTAAAATCAGACTCGCTTTTCAGTTGGAAAGGGGGTAATTCCAGTTTTTTGCCGTTGAAGTAAGCCGCTCCGGCACGGGACAGGGTAAATTTACCCCGTCCGGCAATCGTTCCTTCGCCGTAATCAAAACCGCCATTACCAATCAGATCAACCTGACCGGGGTTGAAAGACCATAAAAGTTCACAGAGCAGTGAAAACAGTTCCGGAGAGAGTTTTTTCACCTCAAAGTCACTGCGGAGTTTCAATGGATTACGCTGCAGTGAACCGGAACACTTCATGGCACTTTCCAACCGGCTGTCATGGTACTGGCGTAAAATGAAATTTTCCAGTTCTACTCCCTGCTTTCCCGTCCGGGAGGCGGCAAAGTTGCACTCAACCGTATCGCCCTGCAGCTTTTTGACCCCGATTTTCCCACGGCATCTTTCCACCCGCATTGCCACCGACAGCTTTTCCGGAATCAGATAGTTTCCCAGATTGCCGTCAGCGGAAATATCAAATCTGCCGTCGGATATATACACCTCGTTGAAGTTATCCACCACCAGTGTGCCGGAAAGTTTCAGCGAACTTTCCGTTTTGGGTCTGAGCATGGCAAGTTCCCCGTTCAACCCGGATAATTCAAATTTTTTCCGCCTTCCGTCCGCGTTTTTTTCGTAATAGGAGAAAACGCAGTTTTCAATCCTCAGCCGGCGTAAATCAAACCGGTTTATCCAGTTGTAACGCTTTTTGCGCGGCGGCTTTTTCACCATCCGGTGAAGCGGCTGAACTGCCGGAGCTTCCCCGGAAAATGCCCGGCTGCCGGGAACAAGCACCCGGGCGGAACCATTTTTAAGCGTAAGATCGCTCCAGCGTATTCCCCCGGCCAGAACGTCTCCGATATGATATTTTCCTGCCAGATATTCCCCCTCGACCCAGGGAAAATCCCTGCTGCCCACCCGGAAATTACGGAAAGTAAGATGTTTGCGGAAAACATCCCATTCCGCCTCTTCCGCCACCAGTTCCACCCGGGCAAAGTGGCTGCCGATACGCAGGTAAACCCGGGTCACCATCCAGGAGGATGTCAGAAATAAAAACATCCCGTACAGCAGCAATGCCGCTGTCAGCAGCAAGCCGCAGAAAAACAGCAACCGCTTTTTCATCCTGGCGGAAAATAATGACATCTTTGACTGGTTACTCTGTTTTCAACTGACGCCGTTTACTGCAGAACCCGGCGCAATTCATCCTGAAATTCACGGATATCCTGCTCCGTAGGCTCACCGCCCTTTACCTCATCCAGCCCCAGACGGCCGCGGGAGTCAACATACCACTCCGCCGATACTCCGGAGCCGAATTTCACCGTACCGCTGAACATCATTCCAGGACGCACCAGCTTGCTTACTTCCACCGTGGTCATTCCGCTGCCTTCATCAGCAGCACCGGAGGCGGAATTTTCCTTCAGCTCTCCGGCTTTTTCCTCTTTTTCCCCAGACTTTTCCTCCGGATCGGATGCGCCCCAGTCAATGCCTTCCAGTTCGCTTGCCATTATGCGTATTTCCATAAAGGTGAAACTCTTGTCAAATTTTTCATTGACCAGTTTCTGTACCTCGGAAAGAGATACTCCCTTACCTATTTCTTCTGCCATGAAACGCTTGATTTTTTCGTCCATTTTATCTATCCTTTCTCTTCCGCAACTGTGCGGAAGCTTATTTTTCATTCCCTGTCTCCCGGCTTCCCCCCGCAAAGAAAAATATTCAGACCAGTGTTACCGCCGCCACTTCAGGCGGGCAGCGGAAACGGACCGGAAATGTAAGTTTCCCCAATCCGGCTGAAATTATCATTTCCATTCTTCCACCGGATTTTTTCTCCAACGTAAACAGTCCACAGTCAAATCTTCTCCCGTAAACCGATGCCGACAGCACCGCCCCCACTCCGGGTAAACGCAACTGCCCACCGTGTGTATGCCCGGTGAACGCCAGGGTTACCTTCTCCAGACTCCCCGGTTTTTCCAGAGCTATTACGGTATCCGGATTGTGCGTAAGAAGTATATTTTCCGTATCTTCCGGAAAATTTATTTTCTTCAATGCTTCGCTTTCATCCGGATCAGATTTGCCGTACACATAAATACCGTCAAATTCCATGCCCTGATCCGTTAACAACGGCACCTGACAGATCCGGTATATATTCTCCCAGTAATCACTTTTTATCCATTTTTTTGAGCGTTCGTGATTTCCCAGCACCCCGCATAACACCGGAAAACGCCGCCGGATCTCCTTTAATATCTCCGGCATATCCTCCAGTTCACTGCAGTCCCCAATCAAATCTCCCCCCAGAAGCAAAACATCCGGAGCAAAATCTTCCATCGCACTCAACGCATCTGCCAGCAGCGTTTCAGAACTTCTTCCCCGGTAATGAATATCGGATATAAACCCCAGTTTTTTTCCTTTGCCCGCCTCTTTCCGGGCGGGTAATACATAATCTTTTCTGATCACTCCTCCGAAATGCCGGACTTCAGCTTCTGTCAATTCACGCCGCCAGTGCGCCGCCTGCTCCGGATAACGGCGTTTCGGAACGTCGTGAATATAGATCATGGAATATACACCCGTTTGACTCTGCCGCCAATGGAACAGAGTATATCGTAACTGTGAGTGCCTTTCAGCCTTGCCCAATCCTCCAGCGGTATTTCATTATCCCCCTGCCGCCCGAAACAAACCACTTCATCCCCCCATTTTGCATCCGGCGCATTGTCAAGCAGCACGGTGGTGTAATCCATTGAAATCCGTCCCAGCACCGGACAAAGCACTCCGTTGACCAGCAAATATCCCCGGTTGGACAACGCCAGCGGCAAACCATCCGCATACCCCGCCGCCACCGTGCCGACTCTGGCTTTATCCCGAAGTACATGCATTCTGCCGTAACCGATACAGCTTCCGGCAGGAAGAGTGCGCACTGCGGCAAGTGAAGTTTTCAGTTCAACTATTGACTCCAGATTCATGGAACGCGCCACTTCGTTGTCGTAAAAGCCGTACATATTGATACCGGAACGCACCATATTAAACGGCGCACCGCAGCTTTCCGGGAAATTGCTTATCGCATCGCTTGCCGCCATGTGAATAAACGGTATATCAATGCCATGTTCTTTTATTTCACTCAATATCCTTCGGAATACCGCCATCTGGCGCAAAGAGTAATCATCATGCCGTAAATAAGCACTGGAAAAGTGTGAATATATGCTGTAAAGTTTCACTCCCGGCAGTTTAACTATCTCAAGTGCCGTGCCTACCGCCTCATCCGGCAGCAGGCCGACTCTGCCCATGCCGCTGTCCACCGTCAGCGCGCCGCGGACCACCCGGTGCTGTTTAACTGCTTCATCACTGATACGCTTTGCCATCTCCAGACTGTTCAGCGGACAGATCAGATCCAGTGCTACCGCCGGGGCTATTTCATCCGGCAGCAGATTGCCCAGTATCTGTATCGGCAATCCCAGATCGGCCAACCCGGCCGCTTCCTGAAGTTCGGCTACACCTATGGCATCAGCTCCGGCGGATTTTACGGTTTCCGCGATGGGACGGACTCCCAGACCATAGGCATTGGCTTTTAGTATGGCCATGACAGAACACGGCCGGACATGATCTTTGATCCGGCGGAAATTTTCCGCCAGACGCCCCAGATTTATCTCCAGATTAACCCGGCTTTGCATTTTAACGTTTTATTCACCATATTTTTACGATGTATTTTATTTTCCGCGGCAAAAAGTTCAGCAGCGGAATAAACGCTTTATAACACTTTTATTATTTGGCGTATTCCACTGAACGGGTTTCCCGGATAATGGTAACCTTGATCTGACCGGGATAACTCATCTCCTGTTCTATGCGCTGACAGATATCTTTTGCCAGCATCTGAGCTTCGCCCTCGCTGATCTTTTCCGGAGTGACCACCACCCGTACTTCGCGGCCGGCCTGAAGCGCAAAACAGCTTTCCACACCGGGGAAATCATGAGCGATGCTTTCCAGCTGTTCCAGACGTTTAAGGTAAAGTTCCGTCGTTTCGCTCCGGGCTCCGGGGCGGGACGCGCTCAATGTATCGCAGGCACTTACCAACACATCAAAGGGTCCGGTGGGTTCAACCTCGCCATGGTGCGCCGCCACGGCGGCAATAACGTCTTTGGCCTCATTATTTTTGCGCAGGATATCCGCACCGATCTGAGCGTGGGGACCCTCCACTTCATGGTCCACTGCTTTACCGATGTCATGAAACAGACCGATACGTTTGGCTTTCTGCTCGTCAAATCCGAGTTCTGCGGCAATCATCCCCATAAAGTAAGCCGTCTCCAGCGAATGCTGAAGCACATTCTGAGAAAAACTGTAACGGTATTTCAACCGCCCCAGAAGTTTAATCACCTGCGGAGAAACCCCCTGAATTCCGGTTTCCAGCACCGCGGCTTCGCCGGCACTGTAAATTTCCTCATCCAGATCCTTGGAAATTTTCTTTACCAGCTCTTCAATTCTGGTAGGATGTATTCTTCCATCGCTTATCAGACGCTCCATCAGCTGGCGCGCCACCTCCTTGCGTACCGGGTCAAAACAGCTTATCACCACTGCTTCCGGGGTATCGTCAATAAGAATGCTTACTCCGGTAGCCGATTCAATTGCCCGGATATTGCGGCCTTCACGTCCGATAATACGGCCTTTGAGTTCATCATTGGGCAGCGGTATGGTCGCGGTGGTGCGTTCATAGGTGCAGTCAGAAGCATAACGCTGAATGGCGTAGGTCAAAATCCGCTTTGCCTCTTTTTCGGCTTTCTGCCGGGCCTCTTCCAAAAGATCCCTGACCATAATGCCGGACTCGTTTTTAACCTCATTTTTAAGTTTTTCCAGCAGCATAGTCCGGGCTTCTTCACGGTCCAGCTGGGCGATGCGCTGAAGTTCATCAATCTGCCGGGAAATACTCTGCTGCAAATCCTGCTCCCGGTTGCTCAGGCGTTCCCGCAGAGCGGCAATATCCCGCTCCTGTTTTTCAATTTCCCCGGTGCGCTGCTCAATGGCATCCATCTTGCGCTCAATAACTTCTTCACGCTGATTGATGCGGCGTTCTGCGGCGGACTGTTCCCGGCGGCGCTCTTTAAGCTCGGCTTCACACTCGTCACGCATCTTGATTACTTCGCTTTTGGCACTGACTCTGGCGTCGCGCAAAATATGTTCTGCATCACGCCGGGCCTCCTCCCGGATATTTTCGGCGTTTTTCTCCGCCCCCGCCTTGCTTACGCGCTGAAACCAGTGGTTCAGCACCGCGCCGACTACTGCGCCGACCAGAAGGACGACACAGCAGACGATTACCGTTTCCAGAATTCCCATCTATTTCACCTTTTTTTCCTTTAAAAAAATTAACCCGCGCACCTCAGTAACCACCCCATCCAGTTTTCTGTCGTGCGCTTCATGCGGAATTGCCTCCGCCAGCTGGCATTCGTACAGAACGCCGATTGACACGCCCCCGGAACAATTTTCCAGCAAACGGTCGTAATATCCTTTTCCTCTGCCCAGACGGTTTCCGTCCGGGTCGCATCCCACCGCGGGAATCAAACGGAAAACCGGAACTTTCCCGTTATCCTTCCCGGTGCCGGACACTTCTCCTGCGCCGTCCGCCGCCGGCAACTCCGGCAGCGGCTCAAAAATACCGTAACGGCCGCGGCGCATTTCCCGGTCGAAATCGTTAATTCTCACCATTTCATACCGGTCATCTTCCGCCCGGTAACGGGGAAAGAAAAACTTTTTCCCCCGGCTTTCCGGACAGTTCATCAAAGGCCGCAAATCCGGCTCAAAAGCATCCGCCGCATACAGCCACACCGCGCCGGCGGCCCGGAATAACGGGTTTGACGCGATTGATTTTACAATCAGGTGACTCCCGGAAGCTTTCTCTTCTGCTGACATTTTCCGCCTGGCTTCAAGTAAATGCTTGCGCAAATCACTCTTTGACGGTATGTCCATTGTTCTGCTGCCTCTTCAATTATTGTTTTTACCAGCTTGCGGCTTTTCAGCGGCAAAGCCGCGTAAACCGCTACGGTTCATACGGTTTTCTCATCTCTTCGCGGCAATTCTGCAGCATCAGAAACAGAAAACACCATTGCACCAAACGGCATAAAAGGAGGGAAAATCAGGCACATGACCGGGAAGAACTGCGGTATTTTACCTCAGGATCCGGAAAGACAACATGCAAACACCGGAAGACCATACCGGAATGAGCATATTACAAGTTCATCTTCATGAACGTGAAGCGCAAAATCCGCCATCGGCAAAAAATTCAATCCCGGCATGCGGAAATAATCTCACCATGCCGTTTTTATATAAAAAGCCGCAAAATACGACTTGTAACGGTATAATTATAGCACATGTTGAAAGTTTTTAAAAGAAAAAAATCGAAAATTTTTGATTTTTTTTTGCATTTTCTTCATTATTGTCCTATATTAGGCGTCAAAGAAAATTTATAACGCATTCGTGGAGTGATTTTATGATTTTAAAGCTGTTTTTTATATTGCCCGCCCTGGCACTGTTCTTCTGCGGCTGCGCGGAAAAAGAACTGCCGGAACAGGAACCGGAAAAACCGCCGGTGAAAGTTACGCAGGAAAAAATACAGACCCAAGAAAAACCGGCTGAACGCCAGATATTTCCCACGCTGTTCAAAAGCAGGGAAAGTTCATCCACACGCCCCGGAATTTCCGATTCGCTGAACGCGGTGGAAAGAGATGCTTTGGAAAAAAGCCTTAAAGACGCCGGCACCGGAGAAACGGACAATTCTTTCCGGGAGAGAAGCAAACGATCCTCTGACTGGGTGTTCGGACGGTGAATGTGTCTGGGATAACGGCTGTTTTCCGCCGCCGGTGGTTTGTTCCGGCGGTGTTTGTGTTTGCGCTGATACTGCGGCTGGGAAGATTGTTTTCCGCGCTGGAATACGACGAAATCTGGACGCTGGAAAATTTCGCCGGGCAGAATTTGAAATTTATCTTCACTCAGCTCGCCCTGCCCAACAATCACCCGCTTTACACGCTTTTCATCAAAATAACCGGATTTGATCCGGAGTATTACTGGTCGATCCGGCTGCTTTCTCTCGCCGCCGGAATGGGGGCAATTTATCTGCTGTGGAAAATCGCAGAGGAATTGTTTCCGGATAACGATGCCGGGTACTTCATGCTGCTTTTTGCCGCTTTTTCGGCTCCGTTCAACGCCTATTCCACGCTGGCAAGAGGGTATGAACTTCAGCTTTTCCTGCTGGCGGGATTCGGGCTGTCGCTGTTGAAAATGCGCCGCAGCTGGCTTTCCGGCCTGCCGCAGAAAAACTTTCTTCCGGAATTATGCGCCGCGGCAACCGGGATACTGGCGGAATTAACGCTGCCCACCTCGGTAATTTATCTGTTTTTAACCACTCTTGCGTTTTGTTTAATTTCGCTTTATGAGCGGAAAAAACTCTCTCCGGAGGGGAAAAAACGCCAGCTCGCCGCCGGAGTGAGTTTTTCTATTCTGGCAATTTTCACTCTTTTCTGGTATTTAAGTAATTTCAAAGTCTTTGCGGAAGCGACCAAATGGGGGACCGAAATTTCCGGAATATGGCAGTTCTGGGATTTTCTCTTCCGGAGTTCCGGCGAACTGGCCATCCCCACTTCGCTGGTTGCCGCAGCCATGCTTTATACGGTAAAAGACCGGAGGGGAAAGCTTATTTCCGGCTTGATTTTACTCTTCTGGCTGAGCGCGGTTTTCACCCATGCCGGTCCGTCAAGAAGCTACATCCCCGCAGCCGGGTATTCTCTGCTGCTGTGCGCCTTTGCCGCCGGGAAGCTTTCCGCCGAACTGGAACAGAAATCACCCCGGCTGCGCGATGCCGCCGCGATAGCGGTGCTGGCTGTTTTTGCACTGCTTAATGCGTTCTGCCTGAAAAAAAATTACGTTCAGACGGATTACTTCCAGCTTGCCGATACTGTTTCGGGAATGCCGGTAAATATTCTCCCCCTTGCCGGAGCCGCCGAGGGGTATCCCGCAAGATGGCACGGAGGCAGGGAACTGGTACAGGATTACCGTATCCGTCTGGAGGGGATGCCGGAACGGCTGCTGCTGTTATCTGAAACCCCCGGCATTGAGGGTATTGAGGCAGGCTCCGGGAAAACCGCCTCTCTGAAAATTGAACAATCCGGCGAATTATTCCGTAACGGTAATACCGGCGGGATGATTTTCCAACTTTACCCGCTGAACCGCAATGCAGAAGCAGGAGAAATTATCTTTATGCTCTTTCAAGACACCCCGCACCGGGAGATGGGAAATATTTTTTCCTCGCTGAAAAAGGCGGGAATGCCGGTTATACTGCTTAATCCCTGGCTTACGCTGCCGCATTCCAAGGGGGGGGTAAAACACTACTCAGCCCTGACCGCCTTCACCGCCAGCGGGAAGACAGATATTCCGGGCGGTATTGCCGGCGAACTTCCCGGCGGAGGAAAAATCAGGTTCTTCACGCTGAAAAAATAATTTTTTCACTCCGTGTATTCAATTTTTCCTGCCGTCCGGAGAAAAATCTGCTGTTTGCCGGCCACCCTGTCAAAAGCCGGATTCTGACGGTTCAGCCGCGTTTGAATCCATTTATGAAATCGGCCGGATATTCGCCCTCTTCAGTTAATTTTTTCAATGCCGAGGCGACATAATCGCGGTCTTCATGGTAAGTTATGCCGAACCAGGGCGAAGAACTGGCGACCGCACTTACCGCCGCTCTGCCGCGGTGAATGAGATGATCCACAACAAAAGGCAGGTAAAATTCGCTTTTAAGTTCATTACCGTGCTCCCGGAGAAATCCGGTGAAAAGCTCTTCCAGTTCACCGGCAAATTCAGGCATAAATCCCCAGCAGTTCATCGAAACCAGCTGATCTTCCGGCAGTTCCTGTTTTCCGCCGTCTCCGGCAACTGAGACAATTCTGCCGTTTTCACGGAAAATTTCGGTGTGTTCAATGACGCCTGTGAGCAATCCATCGCGTATGGAACACACCCCCCGTGAAACACTGCCGTTTTCACTTAAAGTTTTCTTCAGCGGGAAAGCGCAGATAACACCCCTGATAACCCCCTTTTCCGCCGGAGAGCCGGCAAATTCCCGCAGTTTTCCGGCAAGTTTAACAAAGCTGTCCCGTCCGTAAAAGTCATCGGCATTCACCACGGCAAATGGCGAATCCAGCATCCCGGCTGCAGAGTACAGCGCATGTCCGGTTCCCCACGGTTTCACCCTGCCCTCCGGAACTTTAAAATTGCCGGGCAGAAAATCAAGCGACTGAAAAGCATAATCAACTTGAAGAATATTTTCATACCGTGAGCCGACATTTCTTTTGAATTCTTCCTCAAAATCCCGCCGGATGACAAAAACAACCCTTTCAAATCCCGCTCTTGCCGCGTCAAAAACCGCGTAATCAAGCATGGTTTCGCCGGAAGGCCCGATGCGGTCAAGCTGCTTGAGTCCGCCGTAACGGCTTCCCATTCCGGCGGCAAGCAGAACCAGTGTTAATTTCATTACTTTTTTCTCCTGCATTTTCACTCCGCCGGAAACTTCATTCATCCCGCAGCGGAAGATTTTATATAAAAGATATATTCCTTAATTAAGATACAGCAAAACCGGTGAAATGTCCACCCCGTGAAACAGATTTAAATACAAAAAGCGGCAGAAGACAGCAGAACTGTCTTCTTAAATACATGAGGCATAACCTTTTTTCTTCTGATGCCAAATAATATTTTCATAATCTGCACACTTCCGGAACTTTCCACATTTTTTACAACGCAAAAGTTTACAAAAGTTGCTCAATTTACGTTAATTTTACGTTAATTTTATGGTTTACGGCTGTTTTTGCTTGCCTTTTGAAAAATATCGGTATAAAATTGGATTGTGTGATTATTGCAAAAGATAGATCAGCAGTATTGAAAATAACCCAATTAAAAACTTACGCAAGGAGAGACCATGATCAGCAGGAAAATTATTCCCGGTATCGTTACCGCCGCTGTCATCGGCGCGACCGCGGCGGCTTCAGCCTCCGCTACCCGTCCGCCCAAGGTGGATCAGTCAAAATTCAAAGGCAAGGGCACACAGAATGCAGCTTTTGTCTTTACCCCGTATTACGAGTTCGGCACCCTGCCGCAGGATAAGGGACTTCCTTACACCCGGAGCAGCGCGGAATACGCAGATAAAGTCTTTTCCGACTGCATCGCGCTTCACGAACTCGGCCGTTACGTTATGGTTTACGGCAAAAAGGTGCGCATCGACAACTCCGATATTCTCCGGGGCGAACCGGTGCTTAAAGACGGCAAAGTGTATGTACCGGCAGATTTCATGAATGTACTCTTTACCAAAAAGGACGCCAAATTCGCTCCGGCTCCGGACTATATCAGTAAATATGTCTGGGTTTACGATCTGCCGCCGGTGAAAATGCCCCGTTCCATTATGGTAAAACCGGAAAAGATCAACGGCAAATATTACATTGACCTTGCCGAAGCAGTAAAAGCCGCCGGGCTGAAAGCCAAAGTTGACCGCGGTCTCTGGCTGATTGCGGAAAAAGATCACCGTTTCCCCCGGCTCAGTGAAGAGGAAATGGATAACCTGATCACCCGGTTTGACACCCCGGAAAAATACATCGATCCGGAACTGGCGGCAAAGTATATCCCCACCTTGCACAATCAGGGCATGTGGTACACTCACGTCAAAATCAAACCCGGACAGGAAAAAATGTTCGACGGTCCGGAAGAAGTATTCCCGCTTACCCCCAAAAGCGAATATGACTACTCCGGTATAAACACCAAGCTCTTCGGGTCCAAAGTACCCGCCCCCGGCGTCTGGCCCCGGCTGTTTTTCAGCCCGGAAGATATTCCGGCTATGCGGGAACGTCTGAAACATGATAAACAGATGCAGAAGAGTTTTGCCGAACTGGAATTCTGTTTGAAAAAATCCTTCCTTGATCCCAAGACCGATGACGGAAAAGTTTTTGACCAGCTGGCTTCCGGAAAAGTGGATAAACTTACCTGGACGAAGTACAAACACAATAACACCATCCAGGGACAGCTTCCCTCCACCTTTGACGGTCAGAAGCCCTCGGTTTACAGCAGTCACATCAACTACAACTCCACCGGGCTCACCTCCCTGGCGGTTTACGCCCTGCTGTCCGGCGATGACCAGCTGGGCAAAAAAGTGGCCGATGCCACTTACAACTATTACAAACTGATTGAGCCGATGCTGGATGAATACCTGAAAAATTCCGACAGCGAATTCGGTTTCAACTTCGACACTGCCAATGGCTCCACCACCCAGTGGCGCGGACGGCACGGAGTTGTGCCGCACATGGATTACTTCTTTGCGCTGGATCTCAATGGCAGATTTTTCACCCCGGAACAGAAGGAATTCTTCCGCAAATACATTGCCAAAGCTACTTACGGCGTCCGCACCAACGGCGGCGACGGGCCGCGGCGCAACTGGCGTGACATCAACCACGTCACCTGGCATTTGACCCATCTGCTCGGTCTGCTGGCCATTGAAGGATTGGAAGGCTGCGATCCGGAAGCACTCGCCTCCGGCAAAGAACTGGTGGGCGACTTTGTGGAATGGGGCGTCAATAAATACGGCACCACCTTTGAATCAAATGGCAAGTCCGGCGGCGGCATGGTATTCCAGCTGCTTTCCATGATCGCTTTGGCCCGCCGCGGAGACAATTACTTTGCCCATCCCCACTGGCGGAAATATGCCGAAGGACAGGTGCAGAATATGTCGCCTTTCAGCGATGTGGCGGTTTCCTCCGGCAGCTGGTCCGGCGGCACCCTCAATCCGCCCAATGTCATGGTGCTTCACACCGCTTATCCCGGCAACCGTTATGCCGAACTGCTCCTCACCCGGCGCAGTGATTACGATCCGGCGACTTTTGACGTCGAAGCTTACAAGAAAGATATGGCCGCCAATCCCAAAAAATATCAGCGTCTCCGTATGCCCAGTCCGTCATATCCTGACTTTGTCATGGGAGTATTCTGGGACAGCGAATGGAAGAAAACCACCCGTAAAGATGCCAATGCACCGCTGGATTTTGTCGATGACATAACCGGTATTCTTTCCAGTTACAGCTCCAACGAAGAAGATGCCGCCTGGCTGCATTTCTGGACCCGGGCCAATCATTACATGGGTTCCGGTCACCATCACGCCGACGCAGGCATGTTCCACTTCTCCTCCGATAAAGTGGACTGGATCCGGGAATCCCGCGACCAGATGCTTTACGACGGAGCTTTCCACAATCAGGTGCTTATTGACGGCAAAGCCGCCCCGGAAGGCCCCATGGCCAGGCCGGAATGGCTGGGAGCGAAAACTTCACCTCTGGCGTCTTTCGCCTCCGGAGATCTTTCCAACTCCTACCGTTACGGCTGGAGCTGCCAGTTCATGCTGTTTGACAACAAGAGCAACTGGGCGGTCAACGACGGAAAAGAGTGGGAACTGGCCACCGATCCATATCAGCTGAAATTCTTCAAAGGCACCCAGCGTTACAAGATGCGGCCCTGGTGGGCGACCGGAGTGTTCTCCAACTGGTTCCCAAACTTCCAGTACAGCCACAACCCGGTGGAATACGTTTACCGCACCGCCGGTCTGGTGAAGGGCAAACACCCCTATGCCGTGATTGCCGACGACCTGAAAAAGGATGACAAGTCCCACCTCTATTGCTGGACTGCTTATCTTGGCCGCCGGGTCTGGCGCATCCGGGATGACAAATTGCCACCAAACATGCTTCTGCTCGGTGTCGATCCCTCCAGGGAGGAAAAACCCCATCACGCCGGCATCGGTGCTATGCGCCATATCAAGAAAGGTTCTCCGGCTCTGCTGGCAGTGGTGCTTTCACCCACCGATACGGAAGATCCCAATGAAGCACTTATCGAAACGGTTACCGTCCGCGGTCAGCGTCCCCCGGTTTCCCGGCGCGGCTGGCAGGCGGAAAGCTTCTCCGACCGGCTCCAGAGCTGCTATCGGGGAGTTGAGGCCAAATTCAGAATTCTGCTCATTCCGGTAAAATACGGCGAAACTTATCCGGAAATCACCGTCAACGGCGATGAAGCTGAAATCAAATGGCCGGATCAGAAAGACGTCATATCTTTCAGCAAAGGAAGGAACGGTGCGGCGGAGGTTTCTGTCTCCCGGGACGGCAAAAAGATATTCTGAAATTCAACAAAGCAAAAACAGGGAGAAAAAATATGAAAAAATTGACCTCGATCTTAGCCGTATCATTAAGCTGTCTTGCGCTGGGCGCGGCGGACATTGTCTTTCAGGAAAAATGCGATACCGTTCCCGCCAACGCCAAAGGGATAACCCTGACTGAGGGTGTTTACGGCAAAGCCTGGAAAATGGACGGCACCGGCGGGCTGACGGTTGACAAGAGCCTTGATCTTGCCGACGGCTTCACCATTGCCATGTGGGTGAAGCCCGCCGGGGTCAGAAATTACCAGTCGCTCTTTTACTATGGGTATTCGCTGTACTGGCGGCTGCAGGGAAAAAGTTCCTGCTTCAACTTCAACGGCTGGCACACGCTGGAAGTACCCGACACCTTTTCCGCCAACGAATGGATTCACGTTGCCACCACGTTTGACGGCACAACCATGATTACCTACGCCGACGGCAAAAAGGTGGGAGAAGCCAAACCGGCAAACACCAAAATCACCAACAAGGACAGCATCTCTCTTTTCTTCCGTCCGGAGGAAAAACAGGAGAGCCGCTTCACCGGCGAAGCCGATGAAATCGTTGTCTACAACGGCGCGTTGACTCCGGAAGAGGTCGCCAAACTGGCCGCTGTACCGGCAGAAAAAAATTGACCGTTGTCTCAAGAGACAACAAAATATATTCCCCCCGGGAAATGGTCTTTCAGCCGCTTCCGGATGGGAAATGAATAACAGATGCTTTCCGCCGTATCTCAAGACGGAAAACAGAAAATTCAGAAATATGAAACCAAAAGGATAAAACCATGAAAAAATTAACTTCTGTTATTGCCGTATCACTGAGCTGCCTTGCGCTGGGCGCGGCGGACATTGTCTTTCAGGAAAAATGCGATACCGTTCCCGCCAACGCCAAAGGGATAACCCTGACTGA
>CASECL010000151.1 GCA_949286445.1 uncultured bacterium
CTCAAAAAATGGAGCCGGCTGTCGGATTTGAACCGACGACCTGATGATTACAAATCAGCTGCTCTACCACTGAGCTAAGCCGGCGCGCCCTTTTGCTTAATTTAGCATGACAAAAGCAATTTTTCAAGTCAACAGCGAAAAATAATCTTCCGGAACCGGAAGTGAAAAAGTCATGAACTCTTTTTTACCGGGATGAAACAATTCCAAATGTACCGCTTTCAAAGCCAGCCCGGGGTAAACATCTCCTTTCTCCGCCGGACCGCAATCCGTCCCTGCCGGTTTTTCCACTCCATCTGTCAACTGCCGGAACTTTACACCGTCCCTGACCCGGCGGAGAAAAAGCGTTTCATCCCGCCCGTAAAGGATATCGCCGTAAATCGGATACCCCAGTGAACACAATGTAGCCCGGATCTGATGTGTTCTGCCGGTATGAAGTTCCGCCTGAATCAGACTCCGCCCTCCGCCGGAAGAAATCAATTCAAAATCAGTTCTGCAGTATTCCACTTTCCCGCCGGAAACCTCCCCCTCCGGCGGAGAAAAGGAAAATTTGCGTTTTTTCCGTATCCGGCTTTCCCGATCCGGAAAAAGATATCCCTCCGCAGACAGCCGTTCCG
Organism: uncultured bacterium; assembly: GCA_949286445.1. Taxonomy (GTDB): domain Bacteria; phylum Verrucomicrobiota; class Lentisphaeria; order Victivallales; family Victivallaceae; genus CASECL01. The sequence goes on from CASECL010000151.1 coordinate 615, forward strand.
GGAAAATCCCCTCCACCACCGCCAGATATCTTTTGTGCCGTATCCGTCCCTCCCGGCCGAGAAAACCCGCCGTTGCCGTATCCGCCGCCCACAATATCAGACCGGAGGTCTCGGAATCCAGCCGGTTCACCGGATAAAATTCCCGCCCGGAGTCCCGGCGGAGCAAGTACCATAAGGTGTGTTTGAAATAACGCCCCGCCGGATGCGACGGCAAATTGCCGGGTTTATCCGCCAGAAGAATAAATTCATCCTGATATACTACCCGGTAGGCAGTATTCACTTCCGGTTCCGGCAGATCTCCGGGGAAATACGCTATTTTTTCTTTGCCATGCAAAACCGTATTTTCCGGTACTTTCATTCCGTCAAGCAGTATTTCCCCTCTCGCAATCCTTTCGCGCCACGCTTCGGAACTGTGGTAAGTAAAACGCCATGAAAGGTATTCCAGAAGCGTTACCGCTCCTGCTTTCGCTGCCGGCAGACGGACAATACACTCTATTTTCCGTTCAAGATCAATCATTTCAGCAGAAATCCGATATTTTCCGCCCGGCCGCATTCTTCAATCAGCTTCCTCGTCCCGGCAAAACGAAATGCCGGAGAACGGGAAAAGGAAAAGTCCACCAGAAAAACCGCTCTTTTCATATCGGATAAATTGACCGGAATTCTGCCGGGATTTTCCGGGTTTTCACCATTCCGTTTTCCGGTCAAATGCTCCGCTATGGCAAACCCGCCTGCCAGATATTCCGCAGCGGCAAAGGCGCAGAACAGCAGCCGCAGCCCGGTGGAATAAGGGTAATTATGAACCATCCGGCCGCAAAAGTGCATGGAATAAACTTTGCTGTAAAACCATTCTTCAAGATATTTTCCCGCCTCCGGAGCGTAAACACAATCCTTATGCAGATTGGTAATGGCAAAAATCCCGCACCGGGGGGCCAGGGGATTGAGTTTCTGCAAATACTCCATTCCCAGCAGAATTTTCAATTGGATATAGGCTCTCTTCCAGCGGCTCTCCCCCGGCTGGTCATTGCGGAGAAAGGCGCAAATAAGATTGCGGAAACGGGAACGCCTTAAAGCATTTTCCGTCAGCTTGCCCTTTTCCTCCGCCAGCAAACCGGAAGCACGGCGGAGGAAAGAAAGTGAATTTTCCGCAAATTTTTCATCTATATTTTTTACCGTTTCATCTTCGCCGGGGGAAAGGTGAAAATCAAGAGCTTTGGCCGCCGCATAAATCCGCAGCGGTAAATCCAGACTTTTTTCCTCCAGCATCGCCTTTATCCCGGCGTGAAATTTCCGTACCGCCCCCAGTCCGGCCGGATTGCGGTGCGAGAAAACCGCCCGGTCAAAGTCTTTCCGGGTGCGGCGGAATTCCCGGGCAAGACGTTCAATTTTTTCTTCCGGCAGAATTTCCGCCTCATCGCCGCCCACTCCGGGACAGAGATAACGCAGTTCGGCGGAATCCGCCCCGTCTTCCCAGCACTGGATATGCAGCGGATATATCCGGCAGCTGAGGGGTTTCGCCCCGTACCCCTTATGCAAGTGAATTGAACAGAGATTGCCCTCAAGATACGGACAGCGTCCGGAGGCATCCTTGGCCAGAATGAAGTCTCCGGCGGCATTGCGGGGAAATCCTCCCCCCAGGCTCGCCGCCTCCCCCGGTTCCAGCGACACTTCCAGACGGGAACAACAGCCGTCAGCACAGCCGCGGCATTTAAACTTCAATCCGGGATAATAAAATAGTCCGCCCATAATTTCCGCTTCAGAAAATTCTGATTTTCACCCCTGTTTCCGGCGCATTCTGCCGGTACAGCACCGGAAATGCTGTTATTTTTCAAATGGATAACGCAAATTCCAGCTCTGACGGAGCTGATCCATAATTTTCAAATTGGCCAGCGAGTCAGACAAAGGCATAATCCGGCTCTGGATTTCACCGGATTCCAGACAGCGGCAGGCCTCGATTATTTCATAAACAAAGCCGTTATCCTCCGGATGAAGCTGTTCAAACTTTTCCGGAGCCTGTCCTTCTGCCTGCAGAAAGGCCCTTTCCGCATTGTGAAACACCGGTACGGTTATTTCGCCCCTGTCCCCGTAAATATGCGCCGCAAGTTCCCCCCGGCAGCACACCGCGCAGCTCAGCACGCCCTCCGCTCCGCCGGAGTAATCAAAACGCATTAAATCAAAGCCGTCAACACCGTTTTCCGCCGGACGCATCCAGCCGGAAAATTTTTCTGGTTCCCCCAGCAGATATTGCGCGTAGGCTATGGGATATATTCCCACATCCAGCAGTGCTCCCCCGGCACAGGCAGGATCATAGAGCCGGCTCGCCGGATTAAAGGGCGCATTGAAACAAAATCCGGCGTAAATGGAATTAACTCTGCCGATTTTCCCTGCGCTTATCCACTCTTTAACCTTCTGATTGACCGGCAGAAAACGTGTCCACATCGCCTCCATCAGAAAGAGTTTCCTTTTTCCGGCTTCGGCAATCAGTTCCTCCAGTTCCCCGGCGTTGGAACAGATTGATTTTTCACACAACACCCCTTTACCGCGGCTGAAAGCGGCCATGGCGGCATCATGATGAAAAGCGTGAGGCAGCGAAATATATACTGCATCCACTTCCGGATCATCCAGTACCATTTCCAATTTGTCAAAGTATTTGCCGATTCCGTATTTTTCAGCAAAAACTTTTCCCTTTTCCAGATTACGGGCAAAAAGCGAAACTATCCGGCATTTTTCCGGC
>CASECL010000152.1 GCA_949286445.1 uncultured bacterium
AAAAGTTTGCAGTTATTTGAGTTTCTGCATGAAAATCACCCGGAGTGGGCAAAAGGCTGTTGGCGGCAGGTAAAGGACCTCTTTGTCCGCTACCGGCGTTATGATCTGGCGGCAGTGTACATGAAAGATGTTTATAAAGAATATCTGCATATAAAGCGGTTGCTTCTGAAACACCGGACGGAACATGATCGGGAAACGGATGCCGCCCGATCGGCGATTGTGTCCAATGCGCGTGAATTGATCAATATAGCAGAAAGTTCAAAGCACTATGATAAGGCACGGAAAATAGCCGATGATGTTCATAGCCTTTATCCGGAAATTAATTTACAAGTAAAATCAGATGAAACGGATTCTGAGAGTACAGAAGAGACAAAATAATGTTTTGGCAACAGATTGAATGCAGCTGGCTTATAATGTTATAAATTAAAATTATTTTAGTATTTCTTTGCTTTTACTGCTTGACAATATAAATGACCTGGATTAGGTTTACAGAGAGAGCGGGGAAAAGGGAGAGATAGAAAAATATTTAAGTGTTAAAACCGGGGGAGACAGGATGAAAAACGGTCAAAAAAAGTATTGGATAACCGGCGGAATTATTGTAGTATTGGCGGCAGCAGCAGTGCTGGTATGGGTGTTTTGTTTTCAGGAAAAAGGCGATCCCACATTGGTGTTGGAGTTTGCCAAAAAGAGAGGGGAGGGGGTATCAGCCACGCTTTGGAGTGATATTTCAATCGGCGGGAAATATGTGTTTGTCCACGGAGTGCAGGAAAAACCGATTGACAACCCGGATACTTTGGTGACCTGGGGCGGAAGCAACGGCATTGCAAAGGGTTCTCAACAGCTTTCCGGAGTTTATAACTTTGATATTAAAGTAAGACATGAAATACAGAAAGTCAAAGTTACCTACAATGGAGAAAGAAAACTGGACGTTGCCGAGGGCAGGGGGTGGAAACTGTACATTAAACGGATTCCAAGATCCAAACAGTTATCCGCTCAGACGGGTTCGGTGAAATCTGCGGCTTCCGGAGCTGCCGGATCAGTAAGGGTGAAGACATTGGAAAAATGAAAACCAGCCGCCCGGTTGGATACGGCATCTCAGATGCAGTAAAACTCCTCCTGCCATTGGAATATACCGGAGGAGGAGAATTTTGAGAACGGTAAACTTTCAGAAAAACATTTTCAGTGATAAAAAATGTTCAGGTATCAGGGAGAGGAAAGACTGCAGCTCTGGTTTGTCTCGCCAAATGAATGCGGGGTCTTTCTGGCGGTGACTGTTTTGGTCTCCATCGGAATTTTCTGCGGATGTCTGCTGATAAAAAAGCGTTATATCCGTTACACTTCCCTGACACTGACAATTTTGCTGATATTGTTTCAGCAGCTGCTGTTGGCGGGAACTTATTCCCGCGGCGGCTATCTGGGGGCTTTTGCCGGATTGTTTTTCGCCTGGCTGCTCTGCCGGAAAAAAGCGGTACTGATTTTCCTGCTGACCGGAATATTTATAACCTTTTCCATTGCCAAAGGCGGCTCGCGGGTAGGGTCGATAGTTAGAGTATCTTCTGACGCCTCCATTGCCAACCGGATATTGCTGTGGCGCGGTGCCAGCGGCATAATTGCGCAGAATCCGGTGTCCGGAGTTTCCGACGCCGGTGGACTTTACCACGCCTGGTATCAGCCGCTGTGGCTGGATGAACATTACGGCGGCATGATAAGTGATCCCATGGGAATTACGGTCCAATACGGGGTATGGGCAGGGATGCTGTTTTTTGCCATATTCTTATTGCCGCTCTATTTTTCCTGGCGGTACATCCGGCTGTGGGGGGATTACGGCGGATTGTTTGCCGGATTTGCCGGGGCTCTGGCAGGTTATCTGGTATCTTCGTTTTTCAGCACCTTTTATATGGTAAATTTGATATGTTGGACCATGATCGTTCTGCTGACCATTGTTGCGTTGGCTCTGCTGATACTTTTGATCCGGAAAAAAGTTATGCCAAAATGGTGGGATTTTGCCATCCCGATTGCCGGTGCATTGTTGATGGGATCGGGAATATTCCTTTGGGGGTGTGTGGAAAATGCCCGCCTGCCTTACAGTTGGAGTTACCGTGAACTCCCCTGGCAGGAAAGGCATAAATCGTGGGAATGTCATGCCGTTCCCAAAAGTGACATCAAAGGTACAGTTATTTGTATGCTCAGCGAAAAATGGACGCAGGATAATTATTATGGCGACTTTATCCGTGAATTCGGCCGAGCCCTGCTGAACAATGGATATGAATTGCTGGTGGCCGCCCCGCGGGAGGGGCGAACCGGCAAAAAGGATGCGGTTGAATACCTCCGGGAGGCCATTGCCGTCCGTCCGGAACGTAAAATTTACCTTTTCGGTGTCGGCAGACAGTCCCAGACTGCGATTTTGGCCGCCGCAGAGGTAAATGCCGTTAATATTGCCGGAGTGGCGGCAGTGAACAGTCCGGCAAGGTGGCCGTTTGAAGAATTAAGTCCGATTGAATTTATTAACCGCATTTCTGCACCGGTTATTTTGTTTGCTTCGAGCGGAAATATGCCGGATGCAATGGAATTGGCGGAACTGCGGAATAAAGCAAATCTGCCGGTAAAAACGGTGGAAATTACCATGGATGACCGGGAAAATATTTTGCCGGAACTGGAGGATTGGCTGGATGAAAAAATGGATTAAAAAACACCTGATCGCAATTTTGTCTGTCTGTGCGGTATGCTGTTTTATTCTGGCTTTTGTCATACCCCGGTTAAGTCCGGTGCGTTTCAGAAAACTTGATACGCCACCGGGAACCAGTTATGCTGGAATTTACTACATCATTCCGGAAGGTAAGGTGTCCGGGATTTTGATTGTAATTCACGGCTGGAACAATTTAAAGGGCGAACTCATTTCTGATCCGCATTGGCAGGAATTCGCCCGGAAAAATAACCTTGCTTTATTTGAGGCATCTTATGCTTCTGACCGGGATTCACTGAATAATGGGGTGCCGTATCACAATAACGTGCCGGCTAATGGCAAAATATTGCTGGATGCCATTCATGAGCTGCTGCCCGGCAATTTTCCCATTTATTTATTCGGTCACTCCGCCGGGGCGCAGTACATAACCCGTTTCATCCAGTGGAAGCCGGAGTTGGTACGGGCGTGGGTGGCCAACTCCCACGGCTGGTACAGCAGCGGCATGGACATTGGAGAAAACATCCCCCCCGGACTGGTGATCACCGGTGAAACAGACGGCAATTATCAGAGTTGCTGGGAGTATTTCCGAGACGGCATAGCGCAGGGTAAAAAAATGCTCTGGTGCGGAGTTAAAAATATGGGACATTATCCGCTGCTGCCGGAACCGGCGGAGTTTGCCCGGAAATATTTGCAGTGTTTTATTGACCATGATGATGGTCAGTTGAAATGGGTTGAAGTTGAACTGGATGGTAAAAATGCCGGATATCTGCCGGATGCAAACCTTATGGAAGATTGGAAAAAACTGGACTTACTTATTGGAGATGAGGAGGAAATTTTATGAAAAAAACAAGTTTTACCATTGTTGAACTTCTGGTGGTGATTGCCATTATTTCCATTCTGGGGGCACTGCTGTTTCCCATGCTGGCCAAGTCCCGGGAACGTGCGGTTGACGTCCAGTGCCGCAACAATATCCGCAATCTGGGGATCGCCTGGACACTGTATGCCAACAGCAATGATGATGTTCTGCCGCCGGCGTGTTCCTCCAAGGTTGCCAATCAGCCCTGGCAGACCGCCGGAAAAAAAGATGTTTACTGGGTGAATATGATTGCGCCCTATATCGACAGAAGCATGATGGTGGATTATTCCGATCCGGATGATGTGCCGAACAGCGATTTGCATGTAGTTAATTACCCAAAGTCCCCATGGACATGCCCGGCGATGTATGATATCCGTCAGCAGAGCGGCAAGGAGTTTTTCTCCTATAATCCCCACTATGGCATGATCCGTTTCGGCATAGGGCAGGAGAAGGGGGATGATGTGCCGCCGCCGATAACCCGTCTCGGCGCGATTCGTTATCCGGCGGAAATCATGGTTTTTGCCGATTCCGCCCACATGATACCGGATGACGGCAACGGTTATTTCAATCCGGTTGCGGCGGAATCCGGCATATATGCTATCAACCAATACAAAAAAGTAGGTACTGCAGAGAAAAATGCCTGGGGGGCGAGACATCCCAATGATTCAGTATCATCATTTCACGCCGATGGTTCCGCCCGCAACTTTACCGCCAAAGATATAGAAAAAGAGATTGTGGAGCGGGGCTGGAAGACTGGAAGCCGGGTTTTAGGCAACCAGTAAAGATAATTTTTCGGGGGATGCTTTTATTTATGGGGCTGAAAATAAAATTGTTCCGTTCACTGCAAATTGCCGGAGCCGCCGCTCTGGCGGTTTTGGCGGTCTTTGCGATACTGTGGTATTTTTTTGCGGATTGGCTGTGGCTGCGGCTGGACCGGGCGGATAAAAATACTTTCAGTTATTATTGTTCGCTTGATCCGGCACGGAAAGGGGACAGATTTTACCGTTACGGCCAATTTTATCTTACGGTAAATCTGCCGCTTAATTTCCGTACTCTGGTGCGTTACATTATTCCCTGTGACCGGAATGGAAAGCCTTTGAAACCGGCGGAAAATTTGGTTTTCTTTGCTCCTTACACCAACAATGCTTCAAGAGTAAAAGATTATGCCTTCAACCCCTGGCAGCTGAAATTTGCTGAAGAGCTGGGGTGCAGTATTTTCACCCTGACAATCACCACCAATTACGAAACCGGCGGCAATGCTCCGCCATATTATCAGATAAGTTCCGGCTGGGGAAATGTCATAATAAAGGCAATGAATCAGATTGCCCGCCGGGAAAATATTGATTTCCTGCCTGCCTTTGCCAACGGGGAGTCATCCGGAAGCAACCTGGCACAGATGATGTTGATGCAATTTCCGGAAAAGTTTGACGGTGCCTGCTGGAGCAACGGCAATTACTTTGAACAATTTATTCCGGCAAACCGGCGGCATGGCATTCTGGCGATGAATACCTGGTATGATCCCGGCTGCAAGATAATGTCGGATGTGGCGGCGGCGGCCGGAGCCGGAAACATTAACGTTATCAATACTCAGGCTCCGGCTCCGTTTGTCAAAGGGCAGTTGCGTTATCATTTTGTTGATGACAATAATTACAAGTTGATGTATCAGTTTATTGCCGATCTGATTGCCTTGCGGAACAATAACAATGGTGTTCTGCCGCCTCCGGAACAGTGGCCGGTAGAGTTTGACGGAGTAAAGATGCCGTCGGAAGAGTTTGCCGCCATCTACAAATCCATACCATACGAAGCGGTGCGCAAATATTATCAGAAAAGTGATGATTTGCTGATTTATGATCCAGGCAATGCGGAAAAGGCGGTTCTAATTTCCCGGGTGAATTCAAAACTGCAGAATCCGGGAGTGATGGACCTATTGTATGCCGTCGGCCGCCGCGGCGGAGCGGGGGCGGGATTTCTGATCGGGGAGGAGGAAAGAATTGACTATGTTCCCCGGG
>CASECL010000153.1 GCA_949286445.1 uncultured bacterium
GGAAATCAAGCCGGATGTGGTAATTGTGACCAGCATGGACCGCACCCATCATGACTACATCTGCCGCGCCATGAAAGCCGGTTGCGATGTTATAACTGAAAAACCCATGACCATTGACGTGGCCAAGTGCCAGCAGATTATCGATACTCAGAAAGCCACCGGCAGAAAACTTACTGTAACCTTTAACTACCGTTACTCCCCCCGCAACAGCAAAGTAAAGGAAATTCTGCAGTCCGGCATGGTTGGTGAAATAACCAGTGTGCATTTTGAATGGCTTCTGGATACCAGCCACGGTGCTGACTATTTCCGCCGCTGGCACCGGAATAAATGCAATTCCGGCGGTCTGATGGTCCACAAGGCAACTCACCATTTTGACCTGGTCAACTGGTGGATTAATTCCACACCGGACATCGTTTTTGCCATGGGAGACCTGAAATTTTACGGCAAAATAAACGCGGAAAAACGCGGGGTTAAGGAATTTTACTACCGCTGTCGTGGCAGCAAGGTGGCGGCAAAAGATCCCTTTGCCCTGAAAATCAGCGAAAAAGATCAGGCTATGATGAATTTATATTACAATGCCGAAGAAGAAGACAATTACTTCCGTGACCTGAGCGTATTCAGCGACGGCATTGATATAGAAGATAACATGGGCGTAATGGTGCGTTACAAAAACAATACCGTTATGACCTATTGCCTGACCGCCCACTGTCCCTGGGAGGGTTACCGGGTCTGCTTCAACGGCACCAAGGGGCGTCTGGAATTCAATGTGGTGGAAAAAAGTTTTGTTGACAGCGGCAAACAGGAGGACTTCTCCACCCCCGGCATGCGGGAACTTGATTCCGACAAAAAAGACCTGGTTCCGGAAATTATTTTCCAGCCGCTCTGGGGCAAGCCGCAGGTCATCACCTATGACTGCAATGACAAGGCCGGTCACGGCGGCGGAGATGCCAGACTGCTGGAACATCTCTTTGTCGGCGTAAAAGATGATCCGCTGGGGCTGGCTGCAGACTATGTTGACGGAGCAAACTCTATCCTGACCGGAATCTCGGCCAATATTTCCATGAGAACCGGCCTGCCGGTTAAGGCTTCTGAGTTAGTAAAATTCTGAAAAAATCCCCCTGCTCCGCCCTGTTTTGTCCGGCAATATTTTTCCGGTGTAAAACGGGGCGGATTTTTATTTTTTTGAATTTTCTGAGCTTGACAGAAGCCGTAAATGAGGGTAACTTAATTGTTATCAAAAATAAAAATATCCATTCAGCAATGTCAGGAGGATCAGTTATGACAGATAAGCAATTAAAATACTACGAACTTTCCCCCCTCGATTTTGAGGGGAAAGGATGGCAGAATACCGAAATGCCTTTCGACCGGATTCAGAAAAAATATGAACATATTCTGCCTGATCTCTGGAAATGGTCCCACTCGCCTACCGGCATGTGCATTTATTTTAACAGTGACACCGCAAACTTATCCGCCCGTTACGAACTGGGAGAAGAACAGCTGGGTGAACCCAACTTCAACTACACTGCCTGCAGCGGGGTGGATGTTTATATTTTTGATGAAGCAGAAAACCGCTGGAGATGGGCGGCGGCAACACCGTTTCAATCCATAACTTCAACCCAAATAGATGCTCCGCTGCTTACCGGACTTCCGGAAGGGAAAATGCGGCGTTACCTGCTTTATCTGCCCTTGCGGAACCGGATGCTGAAAATTGCAGTCGGAGTTGACAGTAAGGCAGTTTTTGAAAAAGTTCCGCCCCGGCATGAACAATTGCTGGTTTACTACGGTACCAGTATTATTCATGGAGCTTACGCCATCCGTTCCGGTACCGGCACGCCACAGCGGTTGGCGCGGATGCTGGATATGCCGTTAATCAACCTGGGGTTTTCTGGAACCGCGCGGCTGGAGAAAGAGATGGCGGAAATGCTGTCAGAACTTGATGCAAAAGTTTATGTGGTTGACCCCTACCACAATCTCACTCCGGAACTGGCAGAAAAGAACACGGAAAACTTCATCCGTACGCTCTGTTCCCGGCGGCCGGAGATACCGGTTTTCATGCTGGGAGCACCGCCGCGGCTGGAGAGCTGGCTTTTTCCCGCCATCCGGGATGAGGAAGCGCAGAAAACCCGGATTTACGGCAATATCTGCCGCCGGATGAAAAAGGAGTTTGCCAATCTGCATTATCTGAAAGGGGAAAACTTCTACGGCAGTGATGACGTTTCCACTGACGGTATTCACCCCAATGATGAAGCCTTTGCCCGGATGAGCAAAATTCTTTTCCGGGAAATAGCCAAAGTGCTGGAAAAATAATCAGAAAAGAAAAATTGCAGCCGCGGCAGAAAACCATTGGATATTTCCAGATAAATAGTCGATTATGCAAAACCCTATTTTGAGACAGTTTTTGGGAAATGAGAGCACCGCGTACTGTCATACGCAAGCTCAAAATTGACGCAAAAACTGCTCGAAAGAGGGAGAACGTAAGGTGATGCACGAACAATAAAATTGCAGGTTTTTGAGGGCAAAGTATATATTTATGCGAAATCTTGTCGCAGGAGCAATCGTCGGGTTAC
>CASECL010000154.1 GCA_949286445.1 uncultured bacterium
AACAGAAAAACTGGAAGCTCTTTTTCACGACATCGGCCCGGAAACGGAAAAAATCCGGCTGGATTACCATGATGTGGCGGTGCGGATGGCGGAGAAAGGATATTTCAAAGCAATTTACGACTGGCATAACAACCGGAAAATGACCTTCGGATGCGATCATGGCGGCCGGGGACAGGATGTGACGGAGTTCGGAGATTATTTCCGGACTATGAAGTGGAATACCGCCCCCGGCAACGATCAGCCGCATCTGGAATCAAATATCATCAAAAATAAAGTAAACAGTTCCATCGCCCATCTTTACCGCCGCAAAAGGGTGTGGCTGGAGGGGTTTTATTCCAGTAACTGGGGGACTTCGGCGGCGCAGGTGGCGGATGCAATATTCCGCAATTTTGCCATGGGGCACAACCTGCTGTCATTGCATGGTCTTTATTACTCCACCGGCGGCGGTTACTGGGAATGGGCACCCCCCTGCAATCACTTTCATCAGCCCTATTGGAATGAAATGCCCCATTTGCTCAAAATGAGTGAACGGCTGAGTTTTCTGCTTTCCCGCGGCGTTCATGTCTGTGACGGGGCGGTGATTTATCCGGTGGCGGATGTGGAGGCGGATGCCGGACACGGCAAAATGGCGGTTGAACGGGCTTTTGCCGCGGGACGGAAACTGTATGAAAACGGCATTGATTTTGATTTTATGGATTTTGAAAGTCTGGAACGCGCCGTTATCCGGAAGGAGGAGGAAAATACACTTCTTTGCGTATCCGGAGAAAAATACCGTTTTATTGTGCTTCCCGGCATGCGTGCCGTCCGCTGGGGAATGTTTAAAAAACTCTGCCGTTTTGCGGCGGCGGGCGGACTGGTTCTGGTCATGGATGAATATCCTGCCGCTTCCGACCGGGCGGGGCGGGATGATGCGCTTTTAAATAAAATGGTGGATGAATTGCGGGGTATGTCGGTGTTGTTTCAGGGAAGTGATGCCCCGGGAAAAATCGTAAATTACCTGCGTTCCACTCTGACGCCTGATTTTCAGGCTGATGCGGAGAAACCATTTATTCTGCACCGGAGAATTGGAAAAAATCAGCTGTATATGGTTTATCAGGTTCCGGAGGGATGCCGTTGTTTCTTCCGGGTGGAAAACTTTTCCCGGCTGCTTGTCCTTGATCCCTGGAGCGGCAGGGCCGCGGAATTGCCGGAAAAATACTGGAAAAGGGTTCCCGGCGGAGTGGAATGCAAATTCCCGCTGGAAAAAACTGAAGCAGGATTATTTTTGTTTGCCGGAAACAAAAATTTCAATTCCGGCGCGTTAGAGGATTTTTTCCGGCTGTTTCCCCCGGAAAACCGCGGCGGAAAGGGTGAACGCACCATTTGCTTTACCGGGGAATGGGAGAGCAGGATTATTCCGGTTCTGGACAATCGTTACGGAGATTTTTCGCTCCCCGGCGGCGGCATGGTCGTTCCGGAAGTGCGGGGTGCAAAGTGCCTGATGGCGGACAATATTGAGGAAGCATTGGCGGCTGAGGTGGAGAAAAAAGGCGGATACGTTTATTTCGGTTTTGCTCCGCAGTATTTTTCTGCGCCGGACTCCATTATGCCGGAGGACGCCGCATCGGCAATGACAGCACCGGCGGCGGGATTTGAACGGCGGGATTTTTCCTGGCGTTACGGCGTTTTTGACGATGCCGGGCCGCAGGGAAGTTACCACGGGCTGAAAGGAAAAATCAGCGATGACTTCATAACACTCGGTGAAAAACACATTACCATGTGCGGTTCGTCCAGTGAATATACCGGAGAGGGAGGTTATTATGTTTTCAGCTTTATCCGTTCAGACTGTGATGAAATGGTGCCGTGGCGGTCGGGGAAATTAACCCCGCGCAAGATTTATCTTAATTCAGTTCCGGTCACCGGCAATGAACTGCCGCTGAAAAAGGGTTTGAACCGTATTCTGCTTTGTTATTCATCTGCCGGGCGGACATTTTTTGTGGCGGAAAGGAAAAATGACTTTGTCCAGAAGACTCCGCTGGCCATGAGTTTTTACCGGAATGAAGCGGTAATCGGTTTTGACGCGCTCCCGGATAAAGTTGGAAAACTGGCGGTTTTTGAGTTTCTCTCTCCTCCGGGAATGGAGAAAATGATTTTACCTTCCGGCGGCGGCGAAGTTGTTGCCGCCTATTGCGACGGGGCGGCAATGAAACTGGAAAAACAGGCATTTATTCCGATGGAAAAGTCACTGCGCCCGGCAAAAATACGTTTAGTTATCCGGCAGAAGCCTGGTGCATATCTGGGGGGTGCATTGACCGGAGCGATCCGGTTTGAACTGGGGGATGGACTGCTTTCTGCCGGAGACTGGTCGAGAATTGACGGACTGCGTTTTTATTCCGGGGGTATTTCCTGCCGGAAGCGTTTCCGCCGGGAAAAAGGAGAAAAAAATCTGCTTCTGGAGCTGAATTTACTCAATACTTCGGCGGAGGTGAAAATTGACGGCAAAAGGGCCGGTTTTCTGATTTCACCGCCCTGCCGGATGAATTTGGCAGACTTTGTGCCGGAAAACAGTGAATTTGAGTTGGAAATAATTTTCCACAACACTCTGGCCAATCACCTTATTACCGTGCCGACCTGTTTCCGCGGGGAAACATCTTATGGCTGTATAGGTTAAAACAATTTTGCCGGCCGTCATCTGCGGTGACAGCGGCCGACTGATGACCGGTAAAAACTGCACAGCTGCGCGCGGGAAATGCGATGTTTTCCCGGCGCAGTTTTTATTTTATATTTTTTATTTTATATTGGCTGATTACGAAACTTTCATTTATGGCGTTCATTGCTCCAATTTGTTAAATTGAAGCAATGTTACCCCGAAAAGGTTTGGAAAAAGAAGAGCGCGGGAAGGAAAGAACCTTTCCTTAAAAGGTTTTTCCGTCTCGCACCCTATTTTAAAAAAGCTGTATTACAGCTTATTTATTTTTAATTGCCGCCTGGGCTGCAGCCAGACGGGCGATCGGCACCCGGTAGGGGCTGCAGGAAACGTAGTTCAAGCCGGTCTGGTGGCAGAATTCCACGGAGTGGGGTTCACCGCCGTGTTCGCCGCAGATACCGAGTTTGAGGTTTTCCTTTACTCCGCGTCCCAAGTGGGCGGCGATGCGGATAAATTCGCCGACGCCGTCGCGGTCAAGCACCTGGAATGGATCATATTCATATATGCCTTTTTTGACATAGTCGCCGAGATATTTTCCGGCATCATCCCGGGAAAATCCGCATCCCATCTGCGTTAAATCATTGGTGCCGAATGAGAAGAAGTCTGCTTCCATGGCGATTTTATCCGCGGTGACCGCGGCACGGGGTACTTCAATCATGGTGCCGACTTTTATATCCAGTTTGACGGAACGCTCTGCTTCCACTTCAGAAACCACGCGCATAACGATCTCTTTCTGAAGTTTGAGTTCTTTGGCATTGCCTACCAGGGGAATCATGATTTCCGGTTTTGATCCCGGCACTTCGCAGGCGGCTTCCGCCACTGCCCGGGCCTGCATTGCGGTAACTTCCGGATAAGTTATTCCCAGACGGCAGCCGCGGTGTCCCAGCATCGGGTTGAATTCATGCAGTGAATCCACCAGAACTTTGACCCGTTCCGGAGAAATGGACAATTCCTGAGCCATTTCCTGCTGGCCTTTGGCATCCTGAGGCAGGAATTCATGCAGCGGCGGATCCAGGAAACGAACCGTGCAGGGGCGTCCCTCCAACGCTCTGAAAATATCAGCAAAATCTCCCCGCTGGAGCGGGAGAAGTGTCGCCAGAGCCTGTTCATACTGTTTTACGGCACGGAGTTCCTCTTCATGTCCGGCCAGACTCTTCTTCAGTACTTCCAGTGAATCGGTATTGGCGGCGTTTTTAAGTTTCTTCACCGTTTCCGCCACCAGAATCAGACGGCGGAATGCAACAATGCGGCTGCCTTCAAAGAACATGTGTTCAGTACGGCACAAGCCGACTCCTTCTGCACCGAATTTAACCGCCACTGCAGTATCCCGCGGGGTATCGGCATTGGTGCGTACCGAGAGTCTGCGGTATTTATCCGCCAGGTTCATGATGTCGCCGAAGGGCCCGGTCAATTCCGGGTCTATGGTTGCCACTTCACCCAGGTAAACTTCTCCGGTGGAACCGTTCAGGCTGATAAATTCACCCTCTTTGACTGTAATATCACCCACCCGGAAAAGTTTTTTGGCGTAATCAATTTCCACATCTCCGCATCCGGCGACACAGCATGCTCCCATGCCCCGTGCCACCACCGCAGCGTGGCTGGTCATGCCGCCGCGGGTAGTGAGAATACCTTTGGCTGCGTGCATACCGCCCATGTCTTCCGGGCTGGTTTCAATACGGCAGAGAATAACCGGTTTTCCGGCGTTGTCCCAGCGTTCGGCATCTTCCGCGGAGAATACCACCATTCCGGTAGCCGCCCCCGGGGAGGCCGGCAGCCCCACACAGAGACGGTGGGCTTTCTTTTCCGCTTTCTTGTCAAAAACCCGGTGCAGCAGCTGATCCAGCTGTGACGGTTCCACCCGCATTACGGCTTCTTCTTCTGAAATCAGGCCCTCTTTTACCAGATCCATGGCGATCTTTACCGCCGCGGCGGCGGTACGTTTGCCGTTGCGGGTCTGGAGCATGAAAAGTGTGCCGTTTTCGATAGTGAATTCCAGATCCTGCATATCCCGGTAATGCTGTTCCAATTTCACCCGGATGGCGTCAAGTTCGGCAAAACACTTGGGCATGGCTTCTTCCAGCGAGGGGTATTTTGCTTTGCGTTCTTCCTCGCTTATACCCTGTGAAGCCGCCCATTTCCGTGAACCGGCCAAAGTGATCTGCTGGGGGGTGCGGATACCGGCAACCACGTCTTCACCCTGGGCATTGATAAGGAATTCACCGTAGAAAAATTCATTTGCTCCGGTAGAGGGGTCGCGGGTAAACGCCACGCCGGTTGCGCTGTTGTCGCCGGAGTTTCCGAACACCATTGATTGAACGTTCACCGCTGTACCCAGCAATCCGCGGATATCGTTGATCTGGCGGTAACGCTGAGCCCGGGGATTATCCCAGGAGTCGAATACCGCCTGAATTGCCCGGTAAAGCTGAACTTCCGGATCAGCAGGGAAATCTTCTCCGGTGGCTTTTTTGACGATATTTTTGTATTCCTCAATCAGTTCTGCCAGACTGTCGGCGGATAATTCGGTGTCAAGTTTTACATTGCAGCTGGCCTTTTTGGCTGCCAGGGCGTGTTCAAAATCGTCGAAATTCACCCCGAGAACCACATCGGAAAACATCTGGATAAATCTCCGGTAGGAGTCCAGCACAAAACGCCGGTTTCCGGTCAATGCGATCATTGCTTCGACGGTTTCCGTGTTCAATCCCAGATTGAGAATGGTGTCCATCATGCCCGGCATGGATGCCGCCGCGCCGGAACGCACTGATACCAGCAGCGGTTTGGGGCCTTTGCCGAAGGTCTTCCCGGTAACACTCTCAAGTTTGCGCAAAGCCTCTTCCACCGGGGCTGAAATCATGGCAAACAATGCGTCTTTGCCCACTTTGCCATACTCGGCGCAACACTCGGTGGTGATGGTAAATCCCGGCGGTACCGGCAATCCCAGATCCGCCATATCTGCCAGGTTTGCGCCTTTGCCTCCCAGAATATCACGCATATTTCCCTTGCCCTCAGAGGCACCGCCGCCAAAGAAATATACGTACTTTTTGTCTTGATTCATAACGTTCAGATTCTCCTTTTTCTTTCTTCTTTTTCTCTTTTTTGCCGCTTTACTGCTGCTTAACTACCCGGCGCATAACGAATTACGCCGCGAAAAAATCTGTTTTATCCCATGGTTTTTTTTTCAGGCAGCCGGAACTGTTTTACATATCTTCCGGCACTGCCGCTGCTGTTGAAAATAAAACTGTCATACCGCCGGAAGTTTTCAGGATTGCTTAAATTACAACTTTATTTTTTATCCGGCGCATTCTGTCTTCTGTTTAACAGGACGATACCATCGGAATTTACAGATAAATATCAGATAAATATCAGAAAATTCTCAATTACGGTTATGTGATTATCCGGTGATCTTATTGGAAAGTTTTGAATGCTTTGATAATATCATCTTTGCGGGGATTTTTCTCTGCGTCAATCAGAACAAAAGAGCCGCTTACGATCGCAACATACTTTGCGCCCAGAAAATAAACTGCGCCCTCATCCTTGATCTTTTCCAGTCTTTCCCGCTGCACCTTGGCGTTTTTGTCAAATTTATATACGCCGAGATCCTTTCCTGCGATGCGCAGAATAACACCTTCGGTCGCCTTCAGCGGCCCGGGAACTGCCGGCTGCATGTATTCCACCGGAACCCCGTTTGCTACCAGATGGCTGGCAAAATCACGCGATGAACGATAATTGTTTTCCACCGTGGTGCAGGAGAATAAAAATAAACTTAATGCGCAGGAAAACAAGGAAATAAAGCTTTTCATCATTTGTAAAATTCCTTTTTCTTTTTTCTGTTTTGAACCGCTTGCCGCCGGACCTGCTGAAATTCATTATTCACAGGAAAATATTCTGCCGCAGTTTCACCTGGTTTTTATCAGACGCCCCGGAGCGTCTCCATCGGTCTGGATTTTTTCCACATTGCGTTTGGCTTTGTCGCTGAGCATACCGGAGTAATCCATCACCGCCGGATTTTTCTCCACGGAAATCAGGTGCATGCGTTCACGGCCGCTCCGGATGACACCGTCGTAAAGCATACCCACTTCACGGGTCCGGGTGTGCCAGGTGATGGTTAAAACGCCGCACTTATCTCCATAGTAAGTCATATTTATTTCCGGCGGACGATTGGCGATAATATCAACTTCTCCGGCACGGAGCAGACTTTTCTTGCCGCGGGTCAGGGTTTTCACCGTATAATTTACCATGAACTCCTTGTCCGACTCAGTAAGTTCGTAACAGCTTTTGCCATCTTTGGTTGTCCCGGTGCGGCAGGAGCAGGCCAGTAAAGTCAGACCAATCACCGCAGTAAACAAAAAAATCCTTTTCATCACAAATCTCCTGAAATTCAGTTCCGTTACACTATCGGATTGATCACCCGGTCAAGCACATCCTGACAGAAACTTATTGCCATGCCGTAATTGGTGATCGGCACCCCCGCCTGACGCGCCAGAGCTATTCTCCGGAGCATCTCCCGGCGGTTTAACATACATCCCCCGCAATGAATAATCAATGCGAAATCTTTTAAATCCGCCGGATAATCCCGTCCGGAAGATACTTCAAAGGTTAACTTTTTACCGGTTTTTTTCAACAGCCAGCGGGGAATTTTCACCCGTCCGATGTCCTGATCTGTGGCATGATGGGTACACCCCTCGGCAATTAAAATTTTATCTCCATCCTTGAGTCCGCCCAGTTTTTCCGCTCCTTCCAGCAGAGCGTCAAAGTCTCCTTTCAGCCTGGAGAACAATACCGAAAAAGTTGTCATCCATACCGAATTGGGCGTCAGACGGTGAACCAGATCAACTTTCTGTGAATCGCAGACTACCAGTTTGGGCAGATCTTTCAATACCTTAAGAGTGTGTTCATATTCCGTATCCCGGCAGGTCAGAACTATGGCTCCGGCGTCCAGCCCGTCCCGCAATGTCTGCACCTGAGGCAGTATCAGACGGCCCTTGGGGGCCTGAATATCCACCGGTACTACCATTATTACCACATCTCCTGGGGTGACAATATCTCCCAGCAGCGGCGGCGGATTGATAAAATCATCCGGCAACATTTCAATCAGCCGCAGTTTGAGTTCAGATAAAAACGCGTCCCGGTTATTCAAGTCCTTCATATACAATGGTTTGATGCCGCAACGTTTTTCTATGTCCTCCAATTCCTTATCGTCCGGCTTTTCTCCGGGAAACAGGTTTATCACCGGAAGCAGGGCGGTTCCTCTTTCCTTTGCCATCGCCGCCGCCTGTTCTTCGGCTTCACCCCAGGAATTGCGGCGCAGAACCAGAAGCAGAACATCGGCCTGATCAAAAGCCCGTACCGTTTTGCCTTCCCGTTTTTTTCCCAGTTCGCTTTCATCACCCAGTCCGGCACTGTCCAGCAGCAGAACCGGGCCGATGGGCCAGAGTTCCATTGCCTTGGAGACCACGTCAGTGGTGGTCCCCGCCACCGGAGAGGTAATGGCAAAATCCTGACCGGCAATCAAATTGAACAGAGTTGACTTCCCGGCATTGGTACGTCCGACCAGGGCCAGCTGTAAACGCATGGAATTGGGGGTGTCATTCATAAAGGGCCTCCATTTCTTCCCGCAATGCGGCGATAGTTTCTTCAATGTTTTCCGCGTCATTATCATCCACTGTATAGTCAATCCGGTTAAGCATGGCAAGAAGCTCATCTATTTTTCCGGTATTTTCTTTCCGGCGGCGTTTCAGTTCTTCATCGGGCTCTGAACCGGAAGCCGCTAAACTCAGCCGGTCGGAGATTACTTCAAGCAGGAGTGAACGCAAAGGCCCTTTGGTCTCATCTTCATAACGCTGGTAATTGGTGGTAAGTTCTTCCCAGCGGTCCTCCACGTAATTATGGAATACCGCCTCCTGCGCCTCGTCGGCAAAATCCAGTTTGCCCGCCCCGAAAACCCGGTTGAAAAACGCTTCATAATCCAATTCTCTGGCGTATGCCATATCCATAATGAAGCTGTCTATTTCCACCCCGGTCAACGGCAGTTTCAATTCTTCCAGTAATTTATCAAGATTGCCGGTTTCTCCCTTGCTTATGCCGACAAAATCCGGTATCTCAGGGGAAAAATCATCGTCATCTTCATTTTTCTTTATCAGGGTGCTTTCGCCCCATTCTGAAAAACCGATTTCAAAATCCGGACAACTGCGCATAAATTCATCCAGTGACTGCCCGACTGCCGGCTTTTTGCCCCGGGTGAACAGAGCGTAACGCAACTGTTCCGGTACGTCCATATTTTCGCCGAAGCGGTTGATGACTTTTTCCAGCGCGTCGGAAAATTCTTTCTGAAACTCGTTCAGTTCCTGATGTTTACGTTTATCGCCCGGCAGGAATTTTGCGCTGATCACTCCTTTGCGGTAATCCACCACCCGGCAAAGCAGCGCGTCGCCGGCTTCAAACAGATGCCGTTCATAAAAACTGCCGAGATCAAAAACATCAAACTTCACCCCGGCCTGCGGCGAGTGATCCTGTCTCAGCGACTTGTTGTCCGGGTGCTCCGCCAGCAGAGTGTCGAAAATCCCCCCGGCTCCCAGCAGCAGATAAAACTCCAGCGCATTGCCAAGCGTTGTGCAATATTCCTTTTTCGCCGCCGCCCTGCCGCCGATCCGTAGAACCGTTTCCGAAGCAAATATATCCGGATGGACAAAGGCGGCGAAACGGTGCCCGGCGCAGAGAATACCCTGTTTTATCTCCTCTTCGCACGGGGTAACCACAAATTCAAAGTCCCGGAAAAACTCTTCCCGGGGGTAAAAATTTTCTTCCGGCTCATCGCAGAAAAAACGTTCATCTTCCGCCAGACTGGAACGCATTCTTTCTGCGGCATCATCATTTTCCGGCGGCACGAGTTTGACCAGTTCGCTGAAAGAAAAAGACGGTTTCCCGGAAAGCTGTTCAACGGCATCATCAAATTGCTTGGACATGGCAGTATTAAAACCTTCCTTTGAAATTGTCAAACAGAAAATTGCGCAAATAAATCTCCAGATCTGCCTGTTCCATGGATTTAATCTGCTCCACTGACAGTGCGTTGGATACATCAAATTCTCCGCATCTGGTGCGGCGCAGGGATTTGAGTACGCCGCCGCAGCCGAGCTTCTTCCCGATATCCGAACACAGGGTGCGAACGTAAGTACCCTTGGAACAATGAATTGTCAAATCGTAAAACGGATTGCCGCAACGGTTTACTTTCAGATCAAAAATCTCTATTTCCCGCGGTTCCCGTTCCACCTCAATCCCCTTACGCGCCAGTTCATAAAGTTTCCGGCCGTCTTTTTTCACTGCGGAGACCATGGGCGGAATCTGGAGCTGTTTGCCGGTAAAGGAGAGAATAACCTTCTTTACCTCTTCGTCACTGAGTCCGGAGGGATCACTTTCGGCGATGACCTGACCATCCATATCCTGGGAATCGGTTTCCAGCCCCAGTTGCAGGGTTGCCTCATATACTTTGTCATCTGCGCTGAATTTTTCACACAGCCGGGTGAATTTCCCCAGCAGCAGTACCAGAAGTCCGGTGGCCGCCGGATCGAGTGTGCCGGCGTGGCCCACCTTGGGTATGTTAAAGCGGTTGCGAATCATATTGACCACATCAAAACTGGTCCATCCGGAGGGTTTATCCGCCAGAAGTATTCCGCTCGACTCAAAAACCGGCAGCCGGTGCTTATCAGGACGATATCTCATTTTTCAGTAAGTTTCCAATTTTTTCCAGCAAAATTTTACCCGCTGCTTCCAATGATACATCTTTCAGCGTTATACCGGCGGCCATGGCATGCCCGCCGCCTCCGAGTTCGCGGGCTACCGGACCCACCGGGTAATTCTTATCTTTGCTGCGCAGTGATATTTTTACATCTTTTCCCATCGGGTAGAGCAATGCCGCCACCGTCACGCCGGAAATTTCCCGCAAAAGTTCAATGACGCTTTCTCCGTCCCGCATGGAAAAGTTATATTTTTCAAATAGTTCCTCCGGTACTGCGGCATAAACCAGTTTGCCGTCAAACGCGCTTTTCAGACACTTATTCAGCATTTCCGCCTCAAATCTCTGCTGGCG
>CASECL010000155.1 GCA_949286445.1 uncultured bacterium
ATCCCGCATGCTTTCGCCCTGAACCCGGAGTGCAAAGATTTTTTCCGGGTTGCCGAATTTTCCGTTCACCCAGATTTCGCCTTCGTGATTTTCCGGGTTGTCAACCGGCAGACCGGCAACCACCCGCCCGATCAGGGGAACCTGAATCATGCCGCCGAGACGTTTCGGGCGTTTAAGCAGTGAGATACTGCGGGCGTTTGAATTGCGGGAAATTTCCTTTTTACGCTGAAGTGCCCGCAAATGAGCAAAGGCGGTGGAAATTTTTATATCAAAATGTTCTGCTATTTCACTTACAGAGGGAGACATGTTGTACTTGTCAACAAAGTCTTCGATGAAATCAAGGATTTTTTTCTGCTTGTCGGTTAACTTGTGCATAACTTTTCCTCCTGGATTTTATTTGTTGCCGTGAAAAATGCAATATTGCTGTGACATCCTGCCAACCGGGGGGACGCTGCCGCGCCTCCCGGAGAAAACGTGAAATCCGGTTAACGGATATCCCAGCCCAGCTGGACAATTGAATCCTGTCCATTAAGTTTGGCCACTGTGATGCGGTAGAGCATATCAAAGCGTTCAGCCTTTTTGCCCTCTTCAGGTTTTTCCTGAATAAAGCCCACCCGCCAGATATAAGTAGTCAGGTTGCCCTGTTTGAGTTCACCGAGGTAATCAATCCACTTTGCCTGTCCCATTTTTTCCCGGAATTTCTCTGACAGTGAGGTGAAGGTTTCCCGGCTGACTTTCTTCCGCCGGGACCCGGGCAGGTAGGTGATGTATTTTTCAAAATCCCCGTCTAAAAAATTCCGGATAATAAATTCGCCCTGCTGTTTCATATCCGGCACGTTGGCTGTCGCGTATTCCTCCTCCGGTTTTTCCGGAACATCCGGTTTGTCAGACGCGCAGCCGCAGGAGAAAAACAATACGGCAAAAACCGGCAGAAGCAAAGTGAATTGAAAGATAATACTGTTTGGCTTTCTCATGTTCATAACGCAATCCTCCCCGAAAATTATTGATATATTCCATCCCTGTCCGGCAGAAAAATCATCTGCTGGAATAAAGAAATGTCTTCTGTTCCGGTTTTGCAGATAGTCCCAGTTAATTTATACCGCGATCTCCAGCGTCAGATTTCGCTCCCGTTTTTCTCCGCATTTCCACTACTGATCTGCCGGCAATTTTACTGAACCTGAACATCGGCGGTGAAACAAAAAGTTCTGTTCCGCCGCCGGATATACAACTCAGGTTGACACCTGAACTTTCGGCAGTGACTGCCGTCTGATCAGAAAATACGGTTATTTACTCAGCATTTCGCAGAAATCAGCCAGCCGCCTGGCCGCCTTGCGGATATTTTCCTCTGAGCAGGCGTAGGACAACCGGATGCATCCCGGTGCGCCGAAGGCTTCGCACGGAATTGCCGCCAGCAGGGTTTTTTCCAGCATCTTATCGCAGAAATCCCGGCTGGAGAGACCGAAAGAACTTACGTCGCACAGCAGATAAAATGCTCCGTCCGGACGGATGCACTTGACACCTTTTATTGCGCTGACAAGCTCATAAATCAATTTGCCGCGTTCGGCAAAAGCTTTGATCATGGCGTTGACTTCATCGTCGGCTTTGCCCTCCAGTGCCGCCATGGCTCCGTACTGGGCAAAGGTGGTGGGATTGCTGGTGGTGTGGCTCTGGAAAGCGATAATCCGCTTGGTCAGCCACAGGGGGGAGCAGGAATATCCCATCCGCCACCCGGTCATGGCGTAAGTTTTGCTGAAGCCGTTGATGGTGATGGTACGCCCGGCGATTTCGTCATTGAGTGAAGCAATGGAAATATGCGGTTTCGCCGGATCATAGACCAGTTTTTCGTATATTTCATCGGAGAGCACCATGAAATTGCGCCGCACTGCGATTTCCGCGATTGCCTCCAGGGTGGAACGGCGGTAAACTGCTCCGGTAGGATTGGAAGGCGTATTGAGAATAAGCAGTTTGGTATTTTCATTTACTGCCTGTTCCAGTTCGGCCGGATCGATTTCGAAGTTATTTTCTGCTCTGGTATTGAGTTCGACAAGTTTTGCTCCGGTGCACTTTACCATTTCAGGATAACTGAGCCAGTAAGGAGCTCCGATAATCACCTCATCTCCCGGTCCGCAGAGCGCGGCGATGGCCGCGAAAACGGAAAATTTTGCTCCCGGAGACATGACAATCTGCTCGAAAGTGCATTTGATATTGTTCTCCCTGGCGAACTTTTCTGCCGCCATTTTGCGCAATGCAGGCAGTCCGCTGGCGGGGGTGTAGGTAACTTTGCCTTCGTTCAGAGCCTGAATGCAGGCATCCTTTATGGCGCGTGGGGTGTCAAAATCCGGTTCTCCGGCGCACATACTGCAAATATCCGCCCCTGATGCCGCCATTTCCTTGGCTTTGGCGGAGATCGCCAGTGTTGCTGATGGGGTCAAGCCGTTCATAAATCCGCGTGCAATGGTCAAATCGGTCATTTTCTCAAACAAACCTCCGCTTTTTTCAATACCTGAATACACTGCAACCGCATCCGGAGTAATCGTCTATACAGCATGTGTGGCGAGAAGATATGCCCGGAGCAGCTGTTAATAAAATTGTCCGACAGGCAATATAGCATATTTTTCCACAAAAAAAAGTTTTTTTCCGAAGAAAGCGTAAAAAAAAGTGGAAATTTGTCTTCTTTAAGTGTAAATTATACAACCTTAAAAAGTTTTTCAGGAAAGGTTGGAATATCATGAAAAGTC
>CASECL010000156.1 GCA_949286445.1 uncultured bacterium
CGATGCATTTATTGTTTATTTTTCTCTGCATGGCGGTGCTTTACTTTGGGGTGAATAAAGGTATTGAACTTACCAGCAAAATACTTATGCCGCTGCTGGGGGTTTTTCTGGCAATACTGATTGTGCGGGGGCTGCTGCTGCCGCAATCATGGGTGGGGGTGAAATTCCTTTTTGCGCCGGATTTTTCTCTGATTGACGGCAAAGCAATTCTGGAAGCGATTGGACATGCGTTCTATACTTTGAGTCTGGGAATGGGTATAACCATTACTTACGGCAGTTATGCCAAGAAAAGTGAAAATATTTACATTACCAGTCTGGCCGTAGTGTTCTGTGATACGCTGGTGGCGGTAATGGCCGGACTGGCTATATTTCCGGCTCTGTTTGCCATGGGAAAAGAACCGGCGATGGGAGCCGGCCTGGTATTCAACCTGATGCCGGAAGTGTTTTCCACTATGGGGGAAGGTTATCTGCCGTTATGGTGCGGTCTTTTCTTCGGACTGCTGGCAATAGCTGCGCTGACCAGCGGAGTGAGTCTGCTGGAGGTGGGAGTATCTTTTGTCATGGATCAATTCGGCGTAAGGAGACGTCTGGCTGTACTCTGGTGCGGGCTGTATGCCATGGCAATGGGGGTGATTGTGGCGATAGCCAGCGTGAGCTGGGAGAGTCTGCCCGGGCTCGGACGGATTATCAAATGGCTTTTCGGGGCAAACTGGGGAAGTTTGTTTGATTTTCTGGATGGTATTACCTCAATATATATGCTGCCGCTGTCAGGATTGCTGATAGTAGTGTTTGCCGGATGGGTCTGGAATATAAAAAAGGGCCAGAAGGAACTCTTTTCCGGAGCGTATAAATTCAGTGTGAAAAAATATTTCTTCGGTTGTTTCACGGTGCCGGAAATCTGGGGTTTTCTGGTGCGTTATGTTACCCCGGTTCTGCTGGTAGTTGCGTTCCTTAACGGCATAAAATTGATTAATTGGTAAAAGTAAATTCCCCCGTGGTCAATCGGCTTGACACCGGGGGGATTTTTCTGTTTAAAATTTCTGTATCCGTTACCGGGATAAAGTCATTCAGCGGCTTTCCAATCCCAGCATCTCCATGGCTCTGGCGGATGCAATGATTTTCCGGTTGTATTCTGCTGAATTGGGGGTTTTCTCATTTACAGCCCGGGCAAATGCCTGCCATTGGTACTGGCCGTCCAGCTGATCAGGGGGAAGTGTTTGACATTTGTATTCATCCGGAGTGAATAATTCAAAGACAGTTTTGGTACCGTTATCAATTTTCCGCCGTTTCACGGTGCCGTGTTCAAAGTGAATAACCAGATCATCAGGGTATTTCCTGCCGTCATCGGTGGCAAAATTGGCGGAAACAGTGCCGATTGCTCCATTGGCAAATCTCAGCAGCATTGCGGCATTGTCCGCGGTGGGTCTTCCGGTGGATATCCGGCTGTGAACGACCTTGACCGACTCAATATCTCCGCATGAAGCGATCAGGGTATTTATACCGTAAATACCCAGTCTCAACAGCGGTGCAGCCGGACAGCGTGCCGGATCATCCATCCAGCTGCCGTCAGGTTTTTCAGAGTATTTTATATAGGTTTCGACGTGGGCTGAGACCGGACGTCCCAGCTGAAATTCAGTTATCCACTGCCGGAGGATATTTTGTGCCGCGGTCGGTTCCGGGGCAGGGGAATTCAAGTGAACCGGCACTCTTTTTTCCGCCGCCAGAGCCAATACTTTTTCTGCCGCTGAACTGGATAATTCAAATGGTTTTGTCGTCATTACCGGTATTCCGGCCGCCACGAATTTTTCCAGCACCTCCGCCCGGCGGCACGGGCCGCAGAAAAGTCCGGCGGCATCAATTCCCGGTGTCCGGCAGATTGATTCGATGGAGTCAAATACTTCAAGGTTGTATTCACCGGCAATTTTTTCTGCTTTGCTCCGGTCGAAATCACATACTCCAACCAGCCGGACATATTTCTGTATTCCGGTATCGGTCATCAGCCGGCTGACGATGTGCCGTCCGAAATTCAGGCCGGCCAGAACCATTGTTATTTCTTTCATTTTCATCTCCGTTTTTTCAGTAAACGCGGAAAGATCACCTGTGTTTCTGCGGCATTTCATGCCGGATACAGGGAATTTTCCTGCTTCAGAAAATTGATTTGGTCTCCTGCTTGGTTATTTCAAAAGTGTCTTCCCAGACCGCCAGACCGGTGTTAAGATCGGTCATTACCACATGAAACATGTAATTGGCTTCGATTTTGCGGCCGTCTCTGGTTTCTGCCTTGATTATTTCACCGGAAAGACTCATGTCCGGCGCAATCACGGTACCTCTTTTTGCCACCGTCCTGGCATTGAAAATATCATCATTTTCCAAATCCCTTACCTGGCGGGTGGCTTTATCTTCCGCGCCCTTTGCTCCCACTGCGGTAGTGGTCAGAGCCTTTCCGGAAGCCAGTATTGACTGTCTGATTTTATTGGTCAGAAGCCCGGTGTTTACCGCGCGGTCAGTACTGTTTTTTATGGAGCTGATCATAATAACGCTTTTGCGGCCGTCGGCCCGGTTTAAAGCTCCGGAGGCGATAAGCGAATTTACACAGCGGGTGGAAACATCCTGCCAGTCGCGGGTATTGATGTCTCCGGTAGTTACCAGCCCCTGATCGCCGGAGGGATCGATGCGTTTTGCGCTGCTGCCGCAGCCGCAGAGAAGCAGCAGTGAAAAAATGGCGGAAGAGGAAATAAACAGTGTTTTTTTCATTTTATTCAGCTTTCTTTATGGATTGAAAATTTTCAGGTTACTTTGAGTCTGCTTCTTTGAGCTGGAGGAGGAAATCTTTGCACTTGTCCGAAGGGGCCACAGAAGAGATAAATTTAGTTTCCCCCGGGATAAAGATTGCGGTCATCCAGGCGGAATTGGCGGTATTTACTTTCATGCCGTTCTGATCAAGCCAGTCAAATTTATAATTTACATAATACGGGTTGTCTCCCATAATGCCGCTCCACAACTCAGACCAGAAACCGTAACGCTCACTGCGTATTACCACCTGAATCTGCATTGAACCGCCGGGGGTGACGGATTTATTCATCCCCAGAATTTTCAGCCGGTCGCGGCAGAAATCGTCAGTGGAATAACAACTGGCATTTACCGGCTCAAGTTTCATACTTGAGGGGGTGTTCTGCATGGAATTTACCGTGTCCTGGCAGCCGGAAAAGAGTGTAATCGAAACAGAAAGTATTGCGGTTAAAAAGATAATTCGTTTCATTTGCCAATCCCTTTATGTTGCTTTATGTTATCTTTCATTTGAAAACAGAGTGTCTGCCCTGTTTGGCTACTTCAGTAATGTTTTCCCATACGGCCAGTCCGGTATCCAGATCGGTCAGCGTCAGGTGAAACATGAAGTAACTTTCTTCATCCCGTCCTTTGTAAGTGGTCTGCTGGATAATCGAACCGGATAAACTTAAGTTCGGCGCGATTACAGTTCCCCGCGGCGGAACAGTTTTTGCATTGAAAAGGTCATCCAGTTCTTTGGCGCGTATGCGTCTTACTGCAATATCAATATTGGATCCGTAGCCTACTGCGCTGGAAACGGCGGCCTGTCCGGAAGCAAGAATTGCCTGCCGGATTTTATTGACTAAAATTTTGCTTTCAATATGCTGCAATGTGTAATTTCTGATCCGGCTTATCATTACCACCGGTTTTTTGCCGTCTTTGCGTTTCAATGCGCCTGAGGCAACCAGTGAATTTGCGGCATTGGCGGCGGCTTTCGTCCAGTCGGCCTGATCTATTTCACTTATAGTTACCAGAGCCTCTGCGCTTCCCGGCTCAATGTAGTGGGCACTGGTACCGCATCCGGTCAATACTGCCAGGAGTACGGCGGCAGAAAAAATCCTAAAATACAGGTCAGGAAAATTTTTCATTATACTATTCCATGCTTTCAAATTTTTTAACCAGACAGTCACTGCCGGTGGTCCGGATGTAAACCATGGCCCGGTTGGTGTCCGGAGCGATGGTAAAATTGAATTTACGGCTTTTTCCTCCATTGTTATCCGGTACGGTAACAGAGAATTTACGGGATGCCGGAATCGGAAGATTCAGCACCTGATAACGCCGCGGTATTGTCCGCCAGCGCCGCCATTCGCTGTGGTTGATATAGGCGTGGCTGGTGGCCTGTACCTTTGCCGCTGCCAGCGACATAACCGCCGCCCGGGCATAAGGATCGGAAATAGCCGCCGCGGCGGCAAGTTCCGCTTTGGCAACGTTATTGGCGATCGTGGTATTCCGGATAATGCTCTGTGCATCACGGGCGTTTTCCGGGAAACGGTTCTGATAGTAATCTTCCCGCATTACATCGCTTAAATCGGTCAGTATTCCGGCAGTATAAGTTTGACCGTCTGCCGCCGCGGTCATAAGTTTGGAGGAGGTAAAACTGACATAATCCGGCACGCACAGTGTCCAGGTGGCAGGAACCTGTCCCGGAAGATTAATCTGATTTTTG
The DNA here is from genome assembly GCA_949286445.1 of uncultured bacterium. Taxonomy (GTDB): domain Bacteria; phylum Verrucomicrobiota; class Lentisphaeria; order Victivallales; family Victivallaceae; genus CASECL01. Next base: position 4,493 of record CASECL010000156.1, read on the forward strand.
TGATTTTTCCAGCCGGACGGAACGCCTTCTCCCAGAATAACACAGATATTCTGATCAAAAAGATCAAAGGAGTAACTTTTTTCTCCCGGATCGGTAAAGGGTTCGTCCAGCAATTCCTCAATGGAATGGAGTTCCCGCCGGATCAACGGATTTTTTTCATCCATTTTGCGCATCAGTTTCAAATCAATCATCGCCTCATCCGGATCATTTTCCCAGCGGTAGGCGAGGGCGGAAAAATAAAAGCCCAGAGGATTGGTCATAATGCTCATTTCCGGACGTTTTCTCCGGTTGTATTCTTCGAAATCCTGTTTTGCGCCGCTGTTTTGAAACAGCAGATTGGTTTCAGCGGCCCGTTGAATTCCGATCATGCCGAGGGGGGGATTGGTTCCTTTATGCGGATTGGCTTCATAAGTTTTGATTTCAGGGCTGATGCCATTTTTCAGATAACGGAACTGGCTGAGGCGCATCCGCCGCATTTCCACCAGAAAATCCTCCACTTTGCCCTGCTGCATATAATTCAGACCTTTCAGCACATGCAGCAGCAGCCGGTCAGAAAGATACCCGTGGTAATCCCCGCTCAAACCGGGATGGTGGAGATTAAGCGTGTCATACGAGTCAATCTGATAAAGCAGTTTTTCCGCTCTTTCCAGTGAAGTCATGGAAACATCGTAATTGCCGGCATCAAAGTTGGTGCTGCCGCTCTCCAGATGCCACAATACCGCTTCATGGTCGGTGTAATTTTTTTCCGCTTCGCTGATATTGGCGGCGATTTCCGCACTCTTGGCAATGTTTCCGGAATAATACAGCGCAGCCAGTTCGTTCTGAGCCTGTTCACCGTACCTTGTCCGGCAGCCGGTGAAGAGCAGCACTATGCCGTAAAAAAATGGCAGAATTGAACAAAATAATGTTTTTTTCCGGGATCTGGTCATGTGCCTTTTTTTGGGGTTTCAAATTTGTTTTCCGGTACTTTCCGCTGCAGAAATGGAGTAATGAAATAAAATTTACTCCATTCCGCCATTATTGAGCCATGGGATATGCCGGCTCCGGAGCATTATCCTTTGCGGATACGACCTTTTTTCTCCGGCACACTGCTCCGGGAGAAAGATTTTTGATACTGTCTCCTTCACTTTTTGCCACCGCCAAAGCTCCGCCGGTTGAAACAACTTTAACCGTTCCGGCAAAGCGTTCCGCTGTGCCGAGCTGTTTTCCGGTTACGGGGTGAACCACGCTTTTGCCGGGGATGAAGACGTCAAGGATTTCTCCCGGAGTGAGATTTTCACCGCCGGTAAGGTAGATGCTGCCATCTTCCACCGCGGCGACATAAATGGGATCAAGTTTTTCCAGCAGCATGGCGGCGGCTTCGCCGGCAATCCGGTCGAATAATGCATTGTTGTAATCCCCCACCGTCCAATTGCGCCGTTCTTCCGCGGGAAATTCGGTACTTTCCACCACCATATTCAGATCGCCGGAACACTTGATTTCTCCTGATGCCACCTCAAGAGCTTTTACCGTCACTCCAATATGCGACGTCAGCCGCTGACCGGAAAACCCGGATATCGCGCTGCCGGATGCGGTTTGACGGTTTTCAAACCGGGGAACTTTAACAATAACCAGATAGTCTGCCAATTTGAGATTTCCGATTTTACCTGCCTGTCCGGCGGCGGCAAGATCAGAATCAAGCAATCCTGCTTCTGCGGCAATCTTATTCAAATCAGCCCGGTCAACCAGAGTGAAACTGCCGGATTTGCCTAACCGGGCGGCAATTTTTCCGGTAATTGCTTCGCAGTCCCCTTTGCTCAAAGCAGTACCGTTTCCGCTGACGGGAAGAATGGCAACCCGTCTGGTATTTTCAGTTCCGGAGACACGCAGCATATCCATTTCTTTGAGTGCCTGGTCTATTTTACCGTAAAGCATCCGGAGTGATTTTACTTCAAAGGCGGCACTTTTGCCGGGCACGATCCTGCCGGTGGAGGTATTCACCAGCTGCATGGAAAAGTTGTAAAGTTCTCCGGTCCGGGATAAATTATATGCCAGAATATACTTTACCCCTTTGAGATCAAGTTCACTTTTGGTATTTTCATCCGCAACCAGCCCGGAGTCATTGAATGAATACTCCCGCAGAATTGCTTTCAGCGCAGTGCGGGAATAGAGCTCAAACGCTCCTCCGATACGGCTTTCAAGGTAATTGGATACGCTGTTGACCTCATCTTCCGATAATCCTTTATGTTTTTCCGGTGCGGCGACGGCAACTCTGGCCAGGTTTTCCGCTGCTTCCGTTCCGGTGGAAAACAGCAGAAACAGCAGGCAGAACACAAGCAATAAAACACTTTTTCCCGGTATTGTCAAAATTTTTTTCATAGCAAACACTTGCTCCTCTGTCTTATGGTTTGCCGGCGTTGTTGTTACCCGGTTTGGCGGAAGTAATTTCTTCAATTCTCCGGTTGAGTTCTTCTGCAATTTTTGCAGAACCGTTTTTCATCAGGTCTTTGAAGTAATCAGAATTGATTTCTTCCAGATAGGGTGTTTTCAACTCCTTTTTTATGCTGGAAACCACCCCGGAGGCAACCACATCACCATTGTGCAGATCTACCAGTTTATAAACCATATCCAGCACATACTCCCGGCTGTTGGTTTCAATGCCGAAGCCTTTGAATTTACGTTCCCGGGTCTGGAAATCCGCCACGGTAACATACAGCAGGTAATCCGCTCCGCTCACCCGGTTGAATTCCGACAGCGTTTTCAAATCGGAGGTCATTTCCATGCCGAAGTCAATTTCTGCCAGAGCCCGGTCAATATTGGCCCGGTTTACCGGCACCATTGTTTCCGGATATCTGCCCAGGTCGGCAATTAAATATTCTGCTCCGATAACGATATTGCGCCGGGGGGAATTGAGAATTTTATCGCCCAGCATTTTCCGGCGCAGCGCGGCGCGGTCGTTTTCCGCTTCACTGCGGAGAGTTTCGTGCTGATTCAGCCACTTGGCAGTCTGTGCATCAAGCATTTTTACCCATCCCTGCATTCGGCGGCTGATGCTGAAACGGTCTGCCGCATTGAGCGATTCCTCCGGTTGAGCCGCCGGCGGGGCGGGCTGAAACTGATAAAATTTCTGTCCCTGAATATCAATGCAGGTAAAGTCCAGTACTGCAATCTTAAATGGTTTGACTCGTTCCGTCTTCTGCCGTGGCGACGCATTTTCCGCACCGCAAAGTGGAAGAATTACGGTCAACAGCGCAATGAAAATAAATCTGAACATATCTGCTCCGTTGTTTCTGATTTTGTTCCGGGTGAAACGTTTTTTTCTGCCGTTGATATATTAACATGCAGGAAAACTTTTTTCAAGCCGGAAAGTTCAAATTTCAGGGCAAAGTAATATTCTGAAGCATGGAATCATGTCCGGCACCGTCCCGGTGGTATTTTTCATTGAGCAGTGCGTTGGCTGACAGAAGTGCGGTCAACAGCATGAAACGGTTTTGATTATCCGGGTCGTATTTCAATTCCGCCCACAGTTTCAATTGCAGGTAAAGGTTGTTGGCAAAATAATCATCCCGGTTTAACGGCTCATATCTCATGCGTCCCCCGGGCAGAAACGCCTCACTCAGAAATTGCCAGTTTGGCATTTTAGCGTCCGGCCGTATGCCGAACAATGCCAGTTCCGCCGGTATGATCGCTTCCAGACAGCCGGTGTAATTATCCCGGTCATATTCATTGAGTATTTCGTAGTGGCTGGGGGGAAAACAATTGCTGTTTTTCCAGATTTCATGCTTGGTCAATGACTTTATCAGCCGGGCTATTTCTGATCCCGGCAGGCAGTCTTCGATTTCAAATGAGGAGTGCACATCATTCTTTCTTTTTGTCATCAGCCTGGCCAATGACGCCAGACACTGCTGATGCAGCACATAATAGCTCTGATTGGGCAGTATGGAAAAGAGTTTCCGGGTGTAACGGTAATCTCCTATTTTACTCAATGCCTCCGCCGCTGCCGGGTGAAGTATGCGCCGGCGGCGGTTGCTGATAACATTTTCCAACGCCTTTGCCGCGGAAGCGTCTCCAATCATTCCCGCGGCAAAAATCGCCTCCATTGCCACAGAAGTATCCGCTGATTTGAAAAGTTTGATCAATACCGGAATTGCCTTTTTGGATTTCTGCCGTCCCAAAGCCTCTGCCGCTCCGGTCTGCATGCCGAGTTCCGGGAGCTCCAGCAGTTTGATCAGTTCCCGTTCCAGAGGTTCATTAAGCGGGGTGTCGCCGGAGGCAAGGTTGAGCAGCGCAGTATTCCGCACCCGGGCCGAAGAGCTGTAAAGGTCATGTCCCAGTTCATTGCTGACCAGTTCGCCGCTGGCTTTGCGCAAGGTGTTGATGCGTTTTAGTTCGCTCATGGGCCGGGAGAGAATGTGGGACTGGTAAACCGAGCGGAATGGATTGGTGCTCAGCAATACCCGGATTACTTCAGTAGTCGGCGTGGCGCCGTCCTCTTTGAAGCGGAACAGGAAAAAGGTGCTTACAATATATCCTGCGGCAGTTATCAATGCCAGCAAATTGAAACCGTTGAGATTTCTGGAGGTGAGAAATTCCAACCCATTGAGTTTTTCCAGCAGAAATCCGCTGGGGCTGCCGGAAATGAACCCGCAGATGCCGAGAATGGAAAAAAATAACGCAATGGCAATTCCCTGAGTCTTTTTATTGCCCATTGAGGTAATCAGAGAAAGCTGTCCTGCGCCGAGCCCCATGTTGACGAAGCCCCCGGCAGCGAATGCCGGCAGCATCATCAAGCCGCCGGGCGGAAGATTGCATTCACCCAGGCCAAACAGATTGCCGAAATAATTTATTATCTGCATACCCACCGTATCAAATGAACGGTTGACCGGAATAAACGAAGCCCAGAGCAGGAATTCCCCGCCTTTGAGAATACTGCAGATGACCAGAATCGGTTTGCGCCCGTATTTTGAACCGATCACCTTGAACAGGTAGGCGGAAAAAAATCCCACAATCGCTCCAATAGCAGAAAATATCTGAATTTGGGTCATGGAGCAGTTTATGGTTTTTTGCAAATGCACAAAAATAAAGTTGCCGGACAATGCCACCACCAGAGATTGAAAACCGAAAAAGAAAACCAGAAAACGGAATTGGCGGTTTGACCAGATATCTTTCAGCAGGCGGAAAATATTTTCCCCTTTCTGAGGGTCCGGGTTGGGATCCGGAGAAAGATTGTTCACCCACAGTGAAAGCATGGCAAAGATAAAGGCAATCAGCATGGCAACAATGTATGACAACCGGGAATTTTTTCCCAATGCGTCAATCAGCATACCCATAGCCAGGCCGGCAACCATTGTCACCAGCGATGCCAGACCGGCACGGAGACTCCAGAAAGACGCGCTTTCCCGGGGCGGTACGAAATCTCCGTTCCATGCCAGGTTGGCCGGGTTCTGCGCCTGGGCCATAATCAGTGCCAGCGCGTATAAAATCATCATTAAAAGTGCCGCGTGTTCAAACGGCAGGTGCGTCCAGTATGCAGTCAGTACTCCCATGAAGCCAAAAAATACATATTGTAAAAAAACACAGAAAAACCAGAATTTTTTTCTGTTGAAATAGTTGCGCTGGATGTATGCCCCCAGCAGCTGAAACGGCAGAAAGAGCATGCCGAAAGAAAGCATAACCCCTATTCTGCCGTCGTCAAACCCGAGCGTCAGCAACAGACCGGTGAAATTTGAGCCTGCCCACATGGTGCCGAATACACACCACAGCAAAGCAGACAGTATTGAGTTATTCATGCAGAAACGGGTTTGCCGTCCGGAAAGAGGAGTCATATTTTTACTGCCCCGGTGTTAGTTTGTTTTACTGGACCACAAAAATCTCGGAAACCTGAAAACTGGAACACAAAAAATCCGGAAGAAAAATAATAATTCCGTTCCGGTAGAATAAATACACTATCAAGGCTGGTTTTTCCGGCGGTAATGTTGTTCCCACCCCCAAACAGTATTGCCAATGAAGCGTACCATAATAAATCATCATCACGCCAGCAGACGTTATCTGATCAGACAAAAGAGCCGCCGCGGGGATGAATTCCCGCGACGGAAATTTCTCAAAATCAGATATCTTCTGCTGTTGAGCAGAAAATCAGTAACGTTTCTGTTTGCTGTTGGCCAACACTTTGAGACGCAGTGCGTTGAGTTTGATAAACCCGGTAGCATCCCGGTGATCGTAGGCCTCCGCACCCTCGAAGCTGGCCACCGCATCATCATACAGACTGTACGGAGAACGGCGTCCGGTCACATGGCAGGCACCCTTGAAGAGTTTCACCCGGACATCGCCGGTGATATATTTCTGGCTTTCAGTAATGAGAACCTGCAGCAGTTCCCGTTCCGGAGCATACCAGAAACCATTGTAAATCATGTCTGCATAACGGGGAATCAGACTGTCGCGCAGGTGCATTACTTCACGGTCCATGGCAATTTCCTCCAGTCCGCGGTGGGCGGCGGAGATAATGGTGCCGGCTGGAGTTTCATATACGCCGCGGGATTTCATACCTACAAAGCGGTTTTCCACCATATCCACCCGGCCGACGGCGTGTTTTTTACCCAGCGCGTTCAATTTGCGCATGATATTGGCAGGGGAGAGTTTTTCGCCGTTTACCGCCACCGGATTGCCTTTTTCAAAGGAGATGATCACATCCTCCGGCTCATTGGCCGCCTGGGAAAGAGGCAGAGTCATAACGGAGATACCCTCCGGAAATTCGTTCCAGGGATCTTCCAGAATGCCGCCCTCAAAACTGATGTGCAGCAAATTGCGGTCCATGCTGTAAGGCTTCTTGGCTGAAACCGCCACCGGAATATTGTTCTTTTTGGCATATTCGATCATATCCAGACGGCCGGTGAAAGACCATTTCGGATCACGCCAGGCGGCGATTACCTTGATTGACGGGTCAATCGCATTGGCGTTGAGTTCAAAACGAACCTGATCGTTGCCTTTGCCGGTGGCTCCGTGACAGATGGCATCCGCTTTTTCCGCCTTGGCCACTTCCACCAGTCGTTTGGCAATCAGCGGACGGGCAATGGAGGTGCCGAGCAGATAGTTGCCTTCATAAATGGCATTGGCCTGGAGCATCGGGAAGATGAAATCACGGGCAAATTCTTCATTGAGATCATCAATAATGCATTTGCTCGCCCCGGTGGCAATAGCTTTGGCTTCCAGTCCGTTGAGCTCTTCCTGCTGGCCGACATCGGCGCAATAGCAGATAACTTCTGCATTATAAGTTTCTTTGACCCATTTGACGATCACCGAAGTATCGAGACCGCCGGAGTAAGCAACTACCACTTTCATTTGAAAAAACCTCTTTTTCTGATATAAATTTGATGGTTGAAATGTTAATTTTTCTCAATATAAATACTCTGGCTGGGATAAGCAAAGCTCAAACCTTCCGCATTGAATCGGGCCAGTATTTCCAGATTGATATCATTTTTCCACTGCTGCAGCTGGGTAAAATCTTTAGTTTGAAACCAGACAATTACCGTGATGGAAATTGCCGAATCGTCGAAGTCGGTAAAATAGATTTTCGGCGGCAGTTTTTCCATATCAAACCCGGGATGGGTATCCAGTATTTCATGGAGTATATCCAGAGCCCGCCGCATCATATCCGGAGTGGTGGAGTAAACCAGCCCCAGTTTGAAGGTATATTTGATATTCGGACGCCGGGATATGTTAGTTATTTCACTGTCGGCGATCACCCGGTTGGGAATAGTCAGCACGTTGCCGTCAAATGAACGCAATGACGTACTGCGGAGCCCTACTTTTTCCACCACTCCGGTGGAGCCGTTTATCGTTATTACCTCTCCGATGGAAAAGGCTTTGTCCAGCAGAATAATTACTGCACCGAAAATGTTTGCAATCGTATTCTGAGCGGCAAAGGCGATCGCCAAACCGGCTACACCGGCACCGGCAAGCAGAGCGGTGACATTTAAACTGAAAACATTCTGTATGAACATAATCCCGGCAAATATCCAGATCAGTGATCTGAGCACCCGGCGTATAAGGTCAATAAGCAGTCCGTCAAGCTCTGTGGTTTTGCCGGTCATAATTCTTTTTAAATTTGCATCGATCGCGGATACGATTCGCAGCATAAGCCAAATGAGCACAATCCACATTGCCGCCTGAAGGATCTTGTTGATTACCTTATCCAGCAGCAGCGGAAATTCGATTACAAACGCTCCGCTGCGCAATCCGGCAATGAAGATAAAAAGATAAAGCGGCACTCTTATTTCAGAAACAATGTATCCATTCAGCGAGTCAGGGTGTTTTTTGCTGAATGGCCGCAATATCAGCCGGAAGATAATCAGTTCACACGCCACCGCGGCAATGGCGGCAATGATAATAAAGGTGAGCGCGGTAAAAAGATGCGGAATTTCCCGACCGGACCATTCAATGAAAGCATCCAGGTTTTGCGTGAAAAAATTACAGTCTTTTCCAATCAGACCGCTTGAAAATTCAGCAGTGAACAACATCATTTTCCCCCGTAAGTTAATTGTGTTTTACGCAAAATTCAGTTTTTTTACTGTCTGCCATATAATTTAGCCCGTCAAGCCGATATTTCAAGTTCATAGATGAAAAAACAATCCTGCCTGATAAACAATCAGAGTTATAATATACGCCAGCAGGGTTAATCCTGCCAGCTGAGCCCCGGCAAGCAGATAGGAATTGGTCTCTTTTCTGACCACCGCCACGGTGGCCACGCAAGGCATGGAAATAAGGCAGAAAAGCATAATGCAAAAACCTTGAAGCGGAGTATAATGTTTTCGGATGGTCTGTCCCAGATCATGATCATTTTCACTGGCATACAGTATTCCCAGCTGAGCCACAAAAAGTTCTTTGCCGGCGAAAGCACCTACCAGGGCGGAACTTACTTTCCAGTCAAAACCAAGCGGACTTAAAACGTAAGAAAGTTTTTTGCCCACCCTTCCGGCAATGGAATACTCCAGTTTCTGTGCCGGTGTAGCTTCCGGATCCGGAGGCCGGGGCGTAGTGTTGCAAAAATAGAGCACCACCGAAGCAAAAAGTATAACCGTACCGGCTTTTTTCAGGTACATAACCAGACGCTCAAACATATATTGCAGGAGATTTCTCAGTGTAGGCATCCGGTATGGAGGCAGCTCCATTACAAAAACTTCCTCTTCACCGCGGAACAGCGTATGTTTCAGCAGGCCGGCTATGAGCAGAGCCAGAGCCACGCCGATAAGATAAATGCTCCACATAACCGGAGCCCGGAATTCTTTCGGAAAAAATGCCGGTATGATCATGCTGTAAATCGGAAGTCTGGCTCCGCAGCTTAACAACGGCAGAATCATTATAGTGGCAATGCGGTCCCGTTTTGACTCAATGGTCCGGGTCGCCATAACCGCCGGAACGGTGCAGCCGAATCCCAGCAGCATGGGAATAAAGCTTTTGCCG
>CASECL010000157.1 GCA_949286445.1 uncultured bacterium
CACAACGGCACCATGGCAGGGGTGGATTACCGGAGTGAATTTACTTATGATCTGAATGTGCTGGGATACGACAGTTATCCGCATTTCCATATGGACGGAGCATTGCGCCCGGCGATAACAGCATTCAATTACGCTGAAATGCACTCTTATTCCGGCAACTTCATTATTCCTGAAATGCAGTCCAATGCCGGAGGACAAACCAATTACTTCAATGCCATTGTGGAAAAAAATGAACAGCGTCTGAATACCTACCGGGCGGTATCCCAGGGGGCAGACGGGATTATGTATTTCAGATGGAGAACCTGCCGTTACGGTGCCGAGGAATACTGGCGTGGAATAATTGATCATGATAACATAAAAAGAGACCGTTATTATGAAACGGCCAGAACCGGAGAGGAGCTGCAGAAGTTGTGGCCGGTGCTGAAAGGCAGTTCTCCGGTGGCTCAAATAGCTGTGGCGACCGGGGATTATGATGTTCACTCCATGCATGAAATTTATTCACTCGGCTTGCCGGCTCCGCGTGAAATCGCCCGCGATGTGCATAACTTCTTCTACCGCCGTCATTTTCTGACCGGCGCGGCGCATCCGGCTGATCCCATGGATGGAATAAAGGTATTTATTTTGCCGCACTGGGAATATATTGCTCCGGAATGGGCGGAAAACCTGGAGAATTTTGTAAAAGATGGCGGAGTGCTGATTATCGGATGCCGTTGCGGTACCAGAAATATTGACAATCAGATCGTGGCAGAAACTTTCCCCGGAATTCTCGGAAAACTCTCCGGAGTAAAGGTGGAACAATATGGAAAGTTTGCCGCAGAAGATCACCGGGTGTACAGCATCAACCTTGCCGGAAAAAGCGTGAGAGCAAAGCATTTCATAGAGGAACTTTCCACCGTTTCCGGCGTGGAGACGATTGGCTGCTGGGAAAACCGGGCCTTTGCCGGGAAAAGCGCGGTTACCCTGCACAATTACGGCAGAGGAAAGGTAATTTATTGCGGTACATATCTTACTCCTGATTTAATGGAATCACTCATACCCCTCCTGCCGACTGACGAATTGATAAAATTTGATTTGCCTGATGGTGTAGAGGTTGCACGCCGCTCAGGAGTGGCAGGAGATATTACCTTCCTGCTTAACAGCACAGAGCAGACTTGCAATATTCCGGAAAAAGTTTTAGCTGAATGCGGCACTGTCGCAGTCGGAGACAATGATACAGCAATAGCTCCGATGGAGGTAAAAGTTTTGCTGAAAAAATTTTAACCTTGGGTTTTACCCCTCTATTGGCAGAAAACAATATCCCCTGCCGGCTGTTTGGCCGGCAGAGGATTTTTTATTTTTCCTGACTTGATTTTGATTATGCAAGTTTCCGGAAATCTGACGCCAATGTTTTTGACATCAATATATGCTTGGGAAAACACGTTATACTCTGTTTTGACAATAATAATACTTATTGCCGGCAGTCGATTTTTCTATTCATCAGCGGAAATGTTGTAATTCAAGGGTGAATATGGTCTGTTTTTTCTCCCGGACCGGAATACTCCAATATCAGCATAGTTATATCGTCAGATTGTTCCGCGCCATCGGAAAAATCAGCAATCTTCTTCCGCAGAAATGAAGTATATTCATCAATGCTTATCTGTAAATTTTCCGCCTCATCCAGCCATTCCGATAATCTTGATTCGCCGGAAAATTCACCCCCTTTATTCATCGCTTCGGTTACCCCGTCCGTGTAAAGGAATATCCGGTCTCCGGGAAAAAGCTGAACCGTAAACTCAACAAACACCATACCGGGAAAACCACCCAGCACAAATCCAGGCGGCATTTCCAGATATTCAAAACGTCCGTTTTTGCGCTTAACCAAAGGTCGGTTATGACCGGCGTTAACACAGCGCATCTGCCCGTTTTCCACATTGAGCACGGCCATCCAGGCAGTCACAAACATTCCGGTCTCATTACCGGCGCAGAGCCGTTCATTGGCGTAGCGGAATACCTCATCCGGACTGAGTCCGGCTTCCGCGAAATCCCGGATCAGGGTATGAGTTATGGTCATAAACAAAGCTGCCGGTATTCCTTTTCCCGACACATCGGCAATCAGAAACGCTAAATGGGTTTCATCCGGCATGAAAAAATCATAAAAATCTCCTCCCAGTTCCTTGGCCGGACACATTACCGATCTTAAATCAAACTCCTTCCGGTTTGGGAACGGAGGGAAATTGCGCGGCAGAAGATCACGCTGAATGGATGAGGCTATTTTCAACTCATTTTCCAATAATGATTTTGAAGCCATTTCCCGGCTTAACTGCTCAATATGCTGTTTAAGCATGGATGTCATCTGATTGAATGTAGATGACAACTGAGCTATTTCATCTTTACCTTTTACTTCCAGTTCAACATCAATTTTACCCCGGCTTATTGCGCTGACGCCGGACATCAATTTCTGCAAAGGCCGGTTGATGCTGACAGTAACAAAATACAAAACGGCAAAAAATACCAATATAGTTACTATAATTCCCCCTTCCAGGGCGGCCAGATTGCGGTGATCAATAAATTCATTCAACTCTGCTTCCGGCACTTTAGCCACCAGACACATCCGGTTACTCAACTCACGCCCGAAACAAATATATTGTTCACCATTTTCCCGGATATAAAATACTCTCATTCTATTTCGGGAAAAATCATTAATATTTCCCAGCCAGGGCAAATCTTTAATACTTCTGCTGCGGAAAGATAGTTTTCCGTCCGGGGCTAATTCTGAAGTATCAGCCACCACACTGGAATAACGCGGATCAAGCAGCAGAATTTCACTGCCGTCAGTCGGTTTAAAGGCATAAAGTTTATCTACCAGCTTTTGTATTTCCCAGTCCACTGTGGACATTCCGACCATTTTCCCCGTAGAATCATAAATCCCTGCCCCTACCGTAGCCATCAGAGTTTCAGATCCCATCTGATCCTGGTAAACCTCGCTCCAGCCTACCTCAGAACAGTTTTTCAGCTGCTGACTTATCTGCCGGTACCATTTTTGAGCAGGATAATTATATTGGATACCGTCAAAGCCGGATTGCAGTGACAACACTCCATTTTTATCACGGCAGGCATAGAAGCATAAACGTTCAAGATTTGGGCGGACTGTAAATTTTTCAAACCAGATTCCGCCGCCCACGGCCTCAGAGATGTTTTTAAAATTATCTAAAATCAGCCGTTCGCCGTCAGAATTCTGATAAAAATTACGTCCCAGATAATACTCTTTTCCCACCAGAGCCAAATCTGTAACGTTCTGTTCCAGAATATCAATAGTACGATTTATATTTTCACTTTCAAACATCAGATTATTTCTGACATTTCTTATATGTCCGCGTTTGAACTCACGATTTACTGATATGGCATAAGCAACAAATACCGCCCCGAGTATCAGCATTGACGCACTGATGATGGTAAGAATTTTTAATCGAATAGACATAATTTCGTGAAAATGAAATTAAAAAATACCCAGCCGGAATATTGGGATTTTATTTCCTTATCGACGGTATCGCTTGCAATTTGCCGATAAAAGTGTCCCGGCATTGCCAGGTGAACAACAGCTTAAATTTTTGCAGCTCTGATATATTGTTTTGAAACAATAGTTTTTCCGAATTATCCCCTCTGCCCCGTTAAACCATGCTGAAAAAATAAAGAGAACAGGAATAATAAAACGCACGCAACCAATGCATTTTATCCCGAATATAAAAATTATCGGCAATAAAAATTACCCTGAAATATTGAATCAGCTGTTTTGTAAATTCAATATCAGAATATTCCCTGCTTGATATATTTTATCATGCGATCAAATTTCAGCCTTATGACATGCGGCAAACACGCCATAAGGCTGATGATAAAAACTAATCAACAGCGTTTATTTTTTCAAATCGCTTGTCAGGCCGATTGCTTTGTTAAAG
>CASECL010000158.1 GCA_949286445.1 uncultured bacterium
CTGAAGTCAACCTCGCTCTGGAAGTGGCTCAGAAGCTCCGCGAAATGGAATGCCATGTCCGGGTGGTGTCAATGCCTTCACAGGAACTCTTCCTCCAGCAGGATGAAATTTACCAGGAAAGCGTGCTTCCCAGCTGCTGCGGCTGCCGGGTGGTGATCGAAGCGGCAAGCTCATTCGGCTGGCACCGGTTTGCCGGAAATGACGGATTGATTATCAGTCTGGATCATTTCGGAGCGTCTGCGCCTTATAAAGTGCTGCGTGAGGAATTCGGATTTACCGCCGACAAGGTAATTCAGCGGATTGCCCAGCATTTTATTTACGACGGTGATGATGACGAGTGTTCCTGTTCCTGCGGCGGTGATTCCTGCGGTCATGACTGCTCCTGCGGCCACTGATAGCCGGAGGAAAACCGGCGGAACGGTGGGAAGCGGGGGGGACGCAGGGCTGGGGGGAAAATGATTTTTCCGGAGTCCGGATGGCTCCGGAAAGATGAGGTTTGACTCAAAAAGTTCTTCCCGGGGAGTGTGCAATGCGCTCCCGCAGGATGAAAAAAATAATATTTTTTATTTTCGCCGTGTTACGAGGTTTGATCGCTCCGTCAATGCGGCGAAAATGTTTCCGGAACTGCAGGTTGAATTTATATAAATTTCAGTTGACGGGATTTTCAGAAAATTACCAGTTTATGCCTCCGGTATTTCCGGCTGGCGGGAGCGGAAAATGGAGATCATTCAGGCAGAAAATACCGGTATGTGCACCGGGGTTAAACAGGCATTGGAAAAGGTTGAAAATCTTCTTGCCGCCGGGACGGAAAATATTTATATCTACAATGAATTGGTACACAATGATTTTGTGGTGAACAAACTGAAATCCGCCGGGGTGAAATTTGTTCATTCGACAGATGAAGTTCCTCCCGGTTCAGTATTGGTTTTCAGCGCGCACGGTGTGCCCCTGGAGGTGGAGCAGGAAACGGAAAAACGGGGTCTGAAAACGGTTGACTGTACTTGCCCGCTGGTGAAAAAAATACACCGTATGGCCCGGGATTATGAAGATAGAAATTATCATATAATCCTGATCGGTCACCGGGGACACCCGGAGCTGACCGGGACGCTGGGACAATTGCAGAGACCGCCGTTCGGGGTAGTGGAAAATCTCCGTGAAGCTGAAGATTTGCCGCCGCTGGAAGATCATGAAAAGACGGGGAAAATGGTTTACCTGTCACAGACTACGCTCAATGCCGATACGGTAAAGAAGATTGGGGAAGTATTGAAAAAGAAATATGACCGGATTGAAGATGGCGGCGGGATTTGTTACGCCACCGCCAAAAGGCAGGAAGCGGTTAAACGGCTGTCAGCAGAGGTGGAAGTCACTTTGATTGCCGGTTCTGCCAGCAGTTCCAATTCCAACCGGCTCCGTGAGATTGCGGCAGTTTCCGGTTCGCCGGAGGGGGCGTTTCTTATCGGCAGTGCGGAAGACCTGGAGAGAAAAGAGGTGGCCGCGGCATTGGAAAAGGCAGCTAAAGTCGGTTTTGCCGCCGGAGCAAGCGCACCGCCGGAACTCTGCCGGGAAATCCTGGAAAAACTCCGTTCCAGATGAACAAGCGGCGCGCATAAGAACAGCAGGATATAAAGTTGAATTGGCGGCAGTGACCCGGATGAAACCGCCGGAGAGAGAGTGAGTGAACGACAGATGAAAAGTATATTGGAAAAAATTTTCGGGCCACGGGCGGTGATTTTTGACGGGGCTTCCGGCACAGAATTTTACCGCAGGGGAATATTTGTCAACAACTGCTATGAGAATTTGTCCCTTTCCCGTCCGGATGCGGTGAAAAAACTGCATTTGGAATATCTGGAAGCAGGCAGTGAAGTTATTACTACTGACACCTTTGGAGCCAACCGCAACAAACTTTCCCGTTATGGATTGGGCGAAAAGACAGGAGAGATCAATTTTGCGGCGGTTGAACTTGCCAGACAGGCGATTGCAGAGGCCGGAGGGGCTGAAAAACACCGGGTTCTGATTGCCGGTTCAGTCGGGCCGGTGGGCGGAGTTACCGGGCATGGCGGCCGCCTGGAGCGGAACGTAGCAGCGGAGATACTGGCGGAACAGATGAAATTTCTCCTGGAGGCAGGAGCGGATTTCATTATCGGTGAAAGCATTGCCACTTTGGATGATGCGGCCAATTTTGCCGCCGCGGCAGAGCTGGCTGGACTGGAAAATTATGTGGCAAGTTTCGCGCTTGACCGGGAACTCTGCGATGCCAATGGCGAATACGCGGCGCGGCATATCCGGATTTTTGAATACCTGCCGGAAGAACAGCGGCCTTTTGCTTTCGGGCTTAATTGCGGTATGGGGCCGGATGAAATGCTGGAGGGAATGGAAAAATTCCGCACCCTGACAGAGGCGGATCTGATAGTTCAGCCCAATTCCGGGTCGCCGCACCGGGTGGATGACCGTTCAATGTACATGTGTACTCCGGAGTATTTCACCTCCTATGCCCGGCGTTTTGTCGAACTTGGCGCGGTTGGAGTTGGCGGCTGTTGCGGCACATCTCCGGCCCACATTCAGGAAATGAGCCGCGCCATCCGTCCGCTCGGCGGGGAGGCACACCGGAAAATTGAGCTTAAAGAAAGAAA
>CASECL010000159.1 GCA_949286445.1 uncultured bacterium
AATAATCTCGGTTCGGCCATTATGCTTCACGGTTCCGGCGGCTCCATCGGCTGTATTGCGGTAAGCGACCGGGATATTGAAGAAATATTTTTTCTGGCGGCCAAAACCGGAACCGGCAATATCCGGCTGCTGATTTCGCCCTTTGATTTCCGCCGGAAACCATTTCCACAGGAAACTGATCCGGCATGGCTGGCGGAGCGTTACCGCCGCCTCAATCAGGAATTACAAAGTTTAATACCGCAGTAGGACGTTAATCAATCAGAAAACTTATGACATTAACCTTTGCTGATAAAATCCGCCGCCGTATTCTTTACAGTCATGTACGGGAAAATGAAGACGGCATGAATATTACTGATTATCTGACGGCCAATTTCAGCCGTTTTGACCGTGCGGGTTGGCGTGAAGCCATTACTCAAGGCATGGTGGAAGTAAACGGCCGTAAGCCGGCTTCACCGGATATGCGGCTGAAAAAGCACGATCTGGTGGCGTATTTTCCCGGTGAACTGCCGGAACCGGAGGTAAATCTTGACTGCAGGGTGCTTTACTGTGATAAAGATATTATCGTAGCGGACAAACCGGCCGGATTGTGCGTTCACCCTACCGGAATTTTTTTCCGTCATACGCTGTGGAATATCCTGGGGCAGAAATATGGTGAAATCCACTTTATCAGCCGTCTTGACCGGGAGACTTCCGGATTGATTTTAGGAGCCAGAAGCCGTGAAGCCGCCGCAGTGATGACGCAGAAAAGTTTTCCGGTTCACAAGGAGTATTCAGTTATTGTGCTGGGTGATTTTGCTTATCCGGTACGCGCAAAAGGTTTTCTGGTACCGGATGCTGACAGTATTACCGGACGGAGACGGCGGCTGATTTTATCCGATGCTCCCGAAGGTAAAATTACCGACCATGTCGCGACAGTTGAATCTTCCCCGGCTGTGCCTCCGCCGGAATACGCGGATACCGAGTTTATCCCGGAGCGGAAACTTTCTCCCGACCTGACACTGGTCCGGGCAATTCTGCACACTGGAAGACGCCATCAGATCCGGGCATCGCTGTTTTCGCTGGGTTTTCCAGTCGCCGGCGATAAACTGTACGGCCCGGATGAAAAACTCTTTCTCAAAACCGGGGATAATTCGTTTACCGTGGAAGATTACGCTCTGCTCCGGTACAACCGTCAGGCTCTGCACGCGGCAAAGCTTAAATTCAATCACCCCTTTTCCGGAACTGTGCTGGAATTTGAAGCCCCCTTTGACCTGATTTGAAAATACCCCTGCTATTTTCCAACCGGCCTGATTTAAAAATCCTCCTGCTATTTTCCAATACAGAAACGGCTGAAAATATCTTCCAGCAGATCCGGTTCTGCATTTTCTCCAGTGATTTTGCCCAGCAGTTTCACTGCCTGATGCAAGTTCACTGCGGCGATTTCGCCCCGCCCGGCACGGAGTTCAGCTTCCGCTTCCGGCAGCAGTTTTGCCGTCTCTTCCAATAACTCGGCTGTGCGGGAATTAACCGCAAATTCCGGATTTTCCCAATTTCCGGCATCATCAGATTTAATCAGCTGTTCAAAGGCTTCTTCCAAATCCGTCATCCCCTCCCCGGTACGGGCGGAAATCTTAACCGCAGGGTATGGAGTTTCCGGCAATTGTATTTCAAAACCGGTCAAATCACACTTATTCCACAACACCAGCACTTTACCCGGAGTTTTGCCCACTGCCTCAAGAGAGGATGCCAGACTTTCCGGACGGCGCGCATCCAGTACCAGAAAAACGACCTGGGCGGCCTGAAACTCCCGGTAACTGCGTTCCATACCCAGCTTTTCCAATTCACCGGGATTATTCCGCAGACCGGCAGTGTCAACGATTTTCACCGGAATACCGCGGATGGACAACGCCTCCTCCACCGTGTCCCGGGTGGTGCCGGGTATATCGCTTACTATCGAACGCTCATACCCCAGGAGGCAGTTAAGCAGACTTGATTTTCCCGCATTGGGTTCGCCCGCCAGAGCCACTGCCGCACCGTGGCGCAGAATTCTTCCCATTGCCGCACTTTTAATCAGAGTATCAACTTCACAACTGACTTCATTCAGCCGGTCGGGCAATCCGGGATCAAGTTCCAGCTCCGCCTCGGAAAAATCCAGATCAGATTCACACTCACTTAATACCGCAAATATTTTATCCCGGATGGCATGCACTTTTGAACTCAACACACCATCCAGCTGTTTTTCCGCAGTTTTAAGTGCCAGCTCGCTTCCGGCGGAAATCAATTCCGCCACGCTCTCTGCCTGCAGAAGATCCATTTTACCATTGACAAAGGCACGGAAAGTAAATTCCCCCGGTTCCGCCATCCGGCAGCCGGATTCCAACACCTTGCGGAGCACCGCTCCTGCCGCCGCTGCGCCGCCGTGGGTGTGAAACTCAACCACATCATCTCCGGTGTAACTGGCCGGCCCCGGCATATACACCGCAAGCACCGTGTCTCCCGCCACCTGCCCGAGGCGCATTCTTCTGGCACTTTCCCGTCCCAGTTCCCCCCGTCCGGAAAAAACTTTGCGGGCGATGGACAATATATCCGGGCCGGCGCATTTCACAATGCACACCGCTCCGGATATGCCGCTGGCAATCGCGGCGATATTATCTTTGGTATTCAGCACGTTACGGTACACTTTCCTTCACTTGACCGGTAACAGTCCAGCACCAGACGCGCGGTCCTGGCCGCATTGGCCAAACTGCCGATCATATCACTGGTGCCTTTGCCCGCGCGGATGTAACGGATAAAATCCGCCAGCTGAAGCAAATGGGCTCCGCCGTAATAAGCTTTCTGTCCTGCCGGAAGCAGAGGACTTACAGATGCGGCGGCAAATTTTTCTGTAATTTCTTTTTCCAACTCTTTATCACAATATTCAAAGCGGAAAAGTTTTTCATCTGCGGTCTCTATTATTCCCTTGGTTCCAAGAATACAAAGTACGCAATGCCATGGATTTGCCGCCCCGGTGCTTCCGGAGGCGGCGGCCAATACGCCGGACTTGAAACGCAGCATAATTGATGCGGTATCCTCCACCTCAATCACGCCACGGTGAAAACGGTTCTCACAAATTGCCTGCAAACTCTCCACTTCCCCGAAGAAGTAACGCAGCAAATCCAGATAATGAATTTCCTGATTGATCAGCAATCCTCCGCCTTCCCAGCGTTTAGTCCCCCGCCAGGCGTCATTATTGTAGTATTCATCAGTGCGTTTTGCACTTACAGACAGTGAAACGCTGGCGATATCTCCCAGCACGCCGGACTGAATCAGATCCCGGATCAATATATTGATCTTTTCATAACGATGCTGAAAAATACCTCCCGTCACCAAATCCGGACGTGCTTGGGCCGCGGCATCCATGGCATCAACCATTTCCCGACGGCAATCAAGAATTTTTTCACACATGACGTGTTTGCCGTTTTCCAGCGCGGCAAGCACGATTTCACCGTGGGTACCGTGGGGTGTGCATACGCTGACAAAATCAATACTTTTGTCCTCCATTACCCTCCGATAATCCGTTTCCACTCTGCCGACCCCAAATTCCGCGGCACGTTTTTCCGCCTTATCCCGGTCAATATCACAGACTACGGAAATTTCCACTTGTTCCTGTTCAGCATAACTCGCCAGATGGCTCGGCGAAATTACGCCGCATCCAATTACCGCGCCGCGCAACACTTTCATTTTTTTCCCCGTATTTTTCAGCTTTGCCGCGCCGCCGCACTTTTTAAATCCCGCAACCGGACGGAAATGAATGCCGGCGGCACAAAAAACCAGACGGCGCGGCCGCTTTTCAAACGCGCCGCGTCCGCCCGGAACACTTAATTTTCTAAACCGGAAAACTCCGGAATATCTGCAATCTAACTTACTCGCCCATTTCCTTGAGCGCGGCTTTACGGCTCAGGCGTATTTTGCCGGAGTTGTCAATATCCAGCACCTTTACCGTAACCCAGTCGCCCTCTTTGCAGATATCAGATACTTCACGCACCCGGTAATCCGCCATTTCAGAAATATGCAGCAGTCCGTCGATACCCGGCAGTATTTCCACAAAAGCTCCGAAATCTTTTACTGAAACCACTTTGCCGCGATAAATCTTGCCGATCTCCGCCTCTGCAGTAGCTCCCAGTACCCGTTCCTTGGCCATCTCAAGATGTTCCTTATCCTGAGCCATAATCTTGACGGTACCGTCTTCCGCAATATCAATGGCAGCTCCGGTTTCATCGGTAATGGCCTTAATATTCTTGCCTCCCGGTCCGATCAGAGCACCGATCTTATCCGGGTTGATGCGCACCACTTCCATTCTGGGAGCATTGGGTGAAATTTCCGCGCGGGGAGCCGGGATGCACTTTTCGATCACATCAAGAATGGTCATTCTTGCAATCTTGTTGCGTTCCATGCCCTCGCACAGCAAATCAATCGGAATTCCCGGCAGCTTGAGGTCAAGCTGGAATCCGGTAATACCGTCGCGGGTACCGCAAACCTTGAAGTCCATATCGCCGAAGTGGTCTTCCGCTCCGATGATGTCAGTCAACAGCAGACGCTCGCCATTGTCCCCGGTAACCAGTCCGCAGGAAATACCCGCCACCGGCGCAGTAATCGGCACACCGGCATCCATCAACGCCAGCGTGGCACCGCAAACCGAAGCCATGGAGGTTGAACCATTGGAAGACATAATTTCCGATACACAGCGTACCACATAGGGAAAATCCTTGGGCACGACTTTGGATACAGAACGCTCTGCCAAATCTCCGTGTCCGATTTCACGTCGTCCCGGACCGCTGATGCGGCCGACTTCGCCCACGCTGTAATTCGGGAAATTGTAATGCAGATAAAAACGCTTGAAGCTGGGTTCATCTCCGGTGATATTGTCTGCTTCCTGGGCATCTTTTTCATTTCCCAGCGTGGCAATCACCAGAGCCTGGGTTTCACCGCGGCTGAAAAGCGCGCTGCCATGAACCACCGGCAATACGCCCACTTCTGCCGACAGCGGACGGATTTCGGTAATGGAACGCCCGTCCGGACGATACTGCTTGGTCAAAATCACACTGCGGGTGACATCACGCACCAGATCGTCAAATGCCTTGGTGGTTTCCAGCTGGAAATCTTCATCACTCATATCCGCAAAATTGCCGCGGATAGCCGCCCGGCAATCCGCCAGCATGGTATTCATGGCATTGAGCCGGTCATTTTTCCCCGGCACGGTGCAAACCCGTTCAATATCTCCGGCGCAGAATTCACGCAACGCCTTGTCCAGTGCTTCCGGCACCAGATGCAAAGTAACTTCACGCTTGGTTTTTCCGCCTTTGGCAGCCAGATCAAGCTGAGCCTGACACTGGATTTTCACCGCTTCATTGGCAAAATACATGGCTTCGCGCATTTCGGTCTCGGTGCAGAATTCAGCTTCGCCCTCGATCATGATCACCTTATCCGGAGTACCGGCGTAAATCAGATCCAAGGTGCTGCGGCGCATCTCTTCATTGGTGGGGTTAAGCACATATTTTCCATCAACTTTGCCCACTCTCACCGCTCCGATCGGCCCCTGGAACGGCAAATCAGAAAGCGTCAGCGCGCAGCTGGCCGCCAGCATTGCCAGCACATCCGGCTCGTTTTTCCCATCAGCGGACAACAGCAGGCAGGATACCTGTACTTCATCGAAAAATCCCTTCGGGAACAACGGACGCAGCGGACGGTCGATTACCCGGCAGGTCAGAATTTCCTTGGTCGTGGGACGGCCTTCACGTTTGATATAGCCGCCGGGAAATTTACCTGCCGCGCTGTATTTTTCACGGTAGTCAACCTGCAGCGGGAAAAAGTCCTGTCCCGGCACGGCATCTCCGGAACAAGCCGCGGCCAGAACTATGGTATCTCCCAGACGTACCGTACAGCTGCCATTGGCCAGATTGGCCAATTTCCCGGTGGCAATCTCCATGGATTTGCCGCCGGCCAACTCAAAACAAACTTTTTGTTCTGACATGATTAATTACTTTCCTCTCTCTTTTTATTTACGGTTATAATCAATACAACCTTGTTTTATGAGAGGATTTCTGCGGAATCGCGCTATCGGCTCCGGCTTCGCCATTCGTTGTCTGAGCAACTGCTGAACGCACCCGGCAAAATCCTCCCGGATGACTTGCATGCGCCGACTTAACTCACTTTTCCTGTCCTGCGCCAGTTCCCCCATGACCAGTCCACCCTGCACCGGAACTTATTCTCTCAGGCACCGGTTCAGCTCATACGCTGGTTAGGATCAGGCAATCTTCTTCCGCGCTTCCGACGGCGATAGCGGTCAAATTCCACAGCCTGCCGGCAAAACGTCATTGTTCACCGGCAAAAATCCTCTCTGTATTAAGTTATTTTATCAGCCCCGGTTTTGCCGGGATAATTTTGCATAATATACACCGCAACAATAAACTTTACAAGCCCATCGCGGGAAAATAAACGTAATTAACCCGGTGCCATGAAAGCGTTACTCCGGTAATATCACGCCCCACCAGATTGCCGAAAAGCTGTTTGAACCGCTCCGCATCCGCCGGAGTAAGTCTGGTGGTTCCATTTCTGGAAGTATCCAGCGTATAAACACTTTCCCCGCTGGAGCCTCCCGTAGCCGCGACCAGATCGGCCGCCAGATATCCGGATGTACTCAAACTTGAGGTAAAATTACGGTCAGGGTGATAAGCGTAATTCACATTTGGCAGAGCCTGAAAAATATATCCATTATTACGCCCGGCATCATCATTTGCCCCCGAAGTGGAGGAGTCGGCAAAAGCCCCCGCCGACACAGTGGCTACCGTACTGGAACTTTGCTGGTCATCCAGACTGAAAGGAACATTATCTGCTCCGTAATACCAGCTGCCGATTTCCGATCCTCCGCCGCCGGAAGTGGTGTTTTTCGAGGCAAATTCTGAATTACTCCGGGCGGAAGTAAGCACCTTTACGTTACTTATTGCCAATCCGCCGATACAGATAACCCCCAAGGTCACCGTCAGCAACCCCAGCATACACATTACCAGCTCCATGGTTGCCTGACCACGCTCAGCTTTACGTTGAGAAAATATTCGACAATTACTCATAGATATTCAAGCTCCCCATCCCGCAATTACATCCGCGGCGGTCCGGTGGACGCACTGCCGCCGCCGACGGTGCCGTGTCCGCCATTGCCGCCATGCACCGGGTAAGTGGCAACCACACTGCCGTCACAGGCGACCATTTCATTGGTTTTAATTGTA
>CASECL010000160.1 GCA_949286445.1 uncultured bacterium
CATGTCCGGGAAAATGGTTACTCTCGACCGGGCGGCGGAACTGCTGGGGGCCACGCTTACTCAGGAGTGTTCCTGCCGGACGCTTTCCATGGAGGAAATTCAGCGTAAAGTGGCGGAACACTTTTCCATCCGTCTGAGTGATCTGCTGGGTGACCGCAGGCCGAAGAATATTGCAGAGCCCCGTTTGGTGGCCATGTATCTCTGCCGCAAACTGACCAGCCATTCTCTGGCCGAGATCGGCGAGTCATTCGGGAAAAATCACGCCACAGTCATTAATGCAATGAAAAAAGTTCCTGAACTTTGCGCACGGGATGAAAACATCAAACTTGCTTTGATGACGCTGGAGCGTACTCTAAAGGGGTAAGATAATAATTGAAGTACGGAGCGGTTTTTTTCCGCCCCGTTTTTTTATTTCACTGCCGGTGCATAGGAGATCCGGCGGTTAAAGAAAGAACAAAATAACAACAGGGATAAAAGAAATGGTGCTTTCCGCCGGGGCGTTGAACGCAATGGGTTTTTCCGGGCGCATGGTCTTTTTTTTGGGCACGGGAATAATTATCTATGTTATCGGCATGCTGCTGATCGGCTTCTGGGCCTCCAAAAAAGTCAGCGGCATGAATGATTTTCTGGTAGCCGGGAGACGTCTTCCCTTATGGATGGCTACCGCTACGTTGCTGGCCACCTGGTTTGGTGCCGGTTCCAGCATGGGAGTTGCCGCCAACGTCTACTCCAGCGGTCTGGGGTCAGTTATACAGGATCCTTTTGCCGCGTCAATAAGCCTGATTCTGGCCGGTGTTTTTGTGGTCGGCATGCTGAGAAAGGCCAAATGCCTTACGGTGACGGATATCGTGGCCAGAAGATTCGGCAAATGGGCAGGAATATACACATCATTCTGGATGCTTCCGGTTTACATCGGCTGGCTCGGTGCACAGGTGATGGGACTGGGGACAATACTTAATTTGCTTACCGGCATAAATCAGACTGCCGGATGCCTGATCGGTGCCGGAGTAGTATTGATTTACACTCTTGCCGGCGGGATGTGGGCTGTTACGCTTACCGATGTTATTCAGGTATCTCTGATTGTCTGCGGCCTTTTTATTATCGTACCCGGCGCGGTGTCGGAAGCCGGAGGCTGGAATGCGATTATGAACAGCATATCCCCGGAAGATCTGTCTTTTTCCGTCAAAGCAGTCATGGGTGGAGAAACATTCTCCAACCATGTGGAGTATATCGGCAACTGGTTGATAATGGGTCTGGGATGTATGGTTGGACAGGATCTGGTACAGCGGTCGCTGTCCAGTAAAAATGAAAAAATTGCCATTTCCAGTTCGGTTATTTCCGGTTTTCTTTACGTCGGAATTGCCCTGGTGCCGATTACAATCGGTTTTGCCGCCCGCCTGATTTTCAAAAAATACAATATTGATACTGCGGTGGCGGACTCGACTTCACTGGAAAACGGTGTTCTGCCCCATGTGGCGATCATCGTGCTGGGAAAAACCAGTATATTTTTCCTGATTCTGTTCCTGAGCGCGCTGATTTCGGCGATTATGAGTTCGGCTGACAGTTCGCTTCTGGCGGCGGCATCGTTGCTGACCAACAACGTTATCAAGGAGATACGGCCGGATATACCTGACCGGAAACTGCTCTCCATGACCCGTTTTGCGGTGGGAGCGATAATGGTTCTTGCCACCGTGCTGGCAATGAATGCCGGAAGTATATATCAATTGATGGTAAACAGCTGGGCGGCACAGCTGGTGGTGGTTTTTCTGCCGGTGATAGCCGGGCTTTACTTCTCCAAGGCCTCGAAAGAAAATGTATGGGCCTGCATGACGGTGTCCAGCAGTGTCTGGCTGATTTACTGTTTCCTCGGCAGTATCGGCATTGATCTTCCGCTGGTGCAGCTGCTGGAATCAGATCAATTCAACAGCGTTATGATTTGCGGTGCGGTTTACGGATTTTTTGCCGGGGTGATTGCGTTCTTTGCCTCTTACTGGGGCGAAAGATTACCCCACTGGATGAAGTTCTGGAGAAAAATGTTGAAGCGCGCCGCCGGAAATGGAGAGGCAGCAGATGAAAAGAATTGATCTCTCCGACCTGAATTTTTCATTGGATTCTATTCTGCCGGATGGTGATCAACACCGGCTGGG
>CASECL010000161.1 GCA_949286445.1 uncultured bacterium
GAGAGGGTCTGAAACACACCTTCATAAGAGAAAAGTGGAGATTCTCCACTTTCGGGCAAAACGCGAGTTGAGCTCAAATTTACCCCCGAAATGAAAAAACCGACCAGAAGACCGGTCGGTGGAGAATTTTCAAAATGGTGGAGCATAAGGGAGTTGAACCCTTGACCTACACAATGCCATTGTGCCGCTCTAGCCAACTGATCTAATGCCCCATTTCAGCTACCACATTCCTTAATTTAGCATGATTTGTTCGTTTGTCAAGCAAAATTCAGAAAAAATTACGCCAAAATGCGTTTTTTTCTTCATCTTCCGTATTTCCATGACTGAATATTGCCGCCAATTCTTCTGCTGACGGCCGGTTTTCCGGCGAAAAAGAGAGCGCGCTCTCCAATGCCCCGGTCAATTCCCGGGGCAAACCTTTCACCCGTTTCCCCAGCCGGACATATTTTTCCCGGCGGCGTAAATTAAGCATTGCCGCATCATCCGCGGTTCTTTCAAACGGCAAAACTCCGGCAAGAAGTTCATAACAGCTTACCCCGAAGCTGTAAATATCCCCCTCCTGCCCTTCCATACCGTCTGAAAGCCGTTCCGGACTGGCATATTCCCGCCAGGAACGTCCGCCGCTGTGTTCCTCGGAAACACGGCGGCTTAAAATATCTTCCGGCAGATCAGTCACTGCCCCCGCAGTTAATTCAGATCGGTCAAAATCCCCCAGCCGGCCTTCGCCGTCATCACCGTACAGCATGTTTCCCGGAGTTACATCATGATGTATCACCCCGAGACGGTGGATCTCCGCCAATCCATACGCCACATCACTTAATATATTCAGCAGAATTCCCCGTTCCGGCAATGTTTCAGAAGACAATTTTTCATCCAGACTGCGGCGTTCCAGGTAGCGCAGAACCAAATAGGCAATACCATTCTCTTCTCCTGCGTCATAAACCGGCAGTATCCCCGGATGGTTGAACATCCCCATTATCCGCCCCTCCCGCCTCAGCCGCGCCTGTGCTTCCAAACTGTTATCAGAAGCTATTTTAACACAGACCTGCCGGTCAAGCATGGTATCCGAGGCCAGGAAGACCTTTCCGAAATCACCGCTGCCGCAAGGCGTTTCCAAGAGAAAATGCCCCAGCCGCAGCGGCACCCGGATTGAAGCACCGCAGCTGGGACAATTGCACAGCGAAAAAGGTTCCAATTCGCTGACGTCCAGTTTCTGACGGCATTTTCCGCAATAGATTTTTACTTTTCTGCTTTCCGGCATGATTACGCGGCTTACCCCTTGAGCTGTCTGGCGAGAAAACTGGAAATCATCATTCCAAGCGAATCTATTTCCAGCAGAAAAGCATCATGTCCGTAACTGGACTCAATTTCACAGAAAGATACATTGCAGTTATTGCTCAGCAATGCCCGCACAATCCGGCGTGACTGTTCTGTGGGAAAGAGCCAGTCGCTGGAAAACGACACCACCAGAAAATCCGCCTTTGCCCGGGCAAAAGCCGCAGTAAGATCCCCCCCGTACTCTCCGGCCATATCAAAATAATCCATCGCCCGGGTAATGTAAAAATAACTGCAGGCGTCAAAACGCTCCACAAAACGCCGTCCCTGATGTTCCAGGTAACTTTCCACCGCAAAATCACGGTTGAAATCAAAGGCGTATTTGTCATGTTCCTGCAATTCCCGGCCGAATTTGGCATCCATCGACTGATCGCTGAGATAAGTTATGTGCGCTAACATGCGCGCCGTGGCCAATCCCTGATCCGGAGTGGCATCATCGCTGTAACTGCCGTTATTCCAATTGCGGTCATACCGTATTGCCTCCCGGCCCACCCAGTCAAAGGCAATACTCTGGGGAGACAATTGTGAAGTAGTAGCAATCGGTATCGCGCTCTTGATGGAGTCAGGGTAAGTTACCGCCCACTCAAGAGCCTGCATGCCCCCCATGGAGCCGCCGACCACCGCAAGCAGTTTTTCTATTCCAAAGTGATCAATCAGCCGTTTCTGGGCCCGAACCATATCCCGGATGGTAATAACGGGAAAATTAAGATTATAAGGTTTGCCGGTCGCCGGATCAATACTGCGCGGCCCGGTTGAGCCGGAGCACCCGCCGATCACATTGCTGCAAATAACAAAGTATTTATCGGTATCGATCGCATTTCCCGGGCCGACCATACCGTCCCACCAGCCGCCCTTGGGCTCATCGGCATTGTAATAACCTGCCACATGCGCGTCCCCGGAAAGGGCGTGAAGTATCAGAACTGCGTTATCCTTCTCCGGGTTCAGCGTCCCGTAAAGTTCGTAACAGAGCTCTGCATCATAAAGTTTCCGCCCGCAATCCAGCGGCAGAGCATTTTCCCCGCCGCTGCCGAAGCGGAATATTTTCGGTTTTTCCACAATATACATAGAGTTTAATATATCACCTTCAAGGCATTTTTACAAATCTTTTGGCAACCAATTCTCCATATTCCTCACTATTTACCTGCGTTCTGCCGTAATCACGCTGCAAATCCCGGAGAAAAAACAGTCTGCCTTCTGCAAAAATTACTTCAAAATCCAAACTGCCGTCCGGCAGACAGGGCAAACTTATCGTCTGCAACCCGGGTCCGGCAAAATCAAAATTCAGGTTTTCACCGCCTGATTTCAGCCATATTTGCCCCGGTGTCTCCGCCAGCACGGTGATTTCCGCCCGGCCTCCGGCGGCAGAAATACCCCATTTTTTGGTTATTCTGAGCCCTTTTTCCGCCGGAACCGGCGACCAGGAACCGAATGAGAGAGGACCATTATCCAGCGACATGAGTTCGCCTTTGCCGGTATCCACATTAACCCCCTGCGGCCGCACCAGACGCATAACCCTGTATTCATAATCGTAACGGTAAAGATCGTAAAGGAAAAAACTGACAAATATTCCGGCAAGCACCGTTCCGGCAATTACCAGCAGCCGCTGACGGTTCACCTGACGCCGGCGCAGCTCCCCCCATAAAACATCAATTACTCCTCCCGCAAACATAGCCAGGAAAATCAGCAGCACCGCCCGGAAACGGGCAAGCACATAAAACATTACCACCCCCGCAGTCAATGCTCCGGTAAAATAATAAAGCAATGCCAGCCTTTTCCCTCCCCGGAGAAAGAACAGCAGTATTCCCGCCAGCCCCAAAGCAAGAATAATTCCGGCATTTCCTGGAATATTCACCGGCAGAAAAATACTGGCGGCGCCCTCGGTGGTCATGGAAACATTGTTGGGTATTTCCCGATAGTCAAAAACCAGCATAAGTTTCCTTAACTCCAGTTCAATAAACGCCAGAGGCTCCGAGCAGAAAAAGTCCCATATCTGACCTGCCGCCGAACGGGAGGGAAGTTTATCCATAAATATCTGATAAGATTCCGGATATTCCATCGCTCCCGCCCCCAGCCCGAACTCACGTCCTCCCGGCGGAGCTTCAGGAGTGTTTCCCAATGCCAGAACAGCCGCCGCCGCGGTGGATGGACCGGTAAGCTCCCCCTTTACCCAACTGTTGTAAAATATGAAGGGCAGCTGAAAAAATACCGTCAGCAAAACCACTGCGACACCTTTTTTCCAGCTTTTTCCGGCAAAAATAACATACCCCGCCGCCCCCGGCACCAGCAGCCATGCGTTTCCGCGGGTAAGTATTGCCACTGCGCACCACAAACCGAGCATAACCGTCCGCCAATGCCATTTGCCTGACCGCGGCGAACTCAGTGTCAAATAAAAAATCAGTGCAAAATTGAAAATCTGGAGTGTTTCATTCTGCAGAAACGGCGTATAAAGTATCAGCGGACTGCTCAGAGCGCAAAGCACCGCGGTAACATACCCTGCCCCCCGGCTGAATATCCAGCCGGCGCATATTCCGGCAAGATACACCGTCGCCGCGCCTAAAACAGCCTGAACAACCGCCACAAAGATAATTGAGTCGCCGGAAACCAGCCGCAGCAAAGGCAGAAAAACCGCATAATAGAACGGCTGATAATAGAATTCCCCGCTGAATGTTCCGCTGATAATTTCTCCGGACAACCGCCAGTAGGTATGTAAATCACTCAACGGCGACGGCGTAAGCATAGCATTGCGCCCTCCGCCGGAAAATGCGGTCTCAAAAACAAAAATCAGCCGCAGCAGCAAGGCCGCGGCAGAAATAATAACAAGATTTCTGCGATAATTTTTCATACCATACATTCTGTAAAAATCCGGTTTCCGGAAAAACTCAGGACACAAGAGAGAACATACACCGCAATATGATAAAATTCAAAATTATTTAAACACTTTTCCGGCAGAAAAAGTGTTTTTTCCTTGAAAATTATTTACAAATGTGCTATATTATATGAAGTTGAATATGTTTTATCATTTTAAAAAAATATAAGTATAAAGCAGAGGTTTTTTCATGTCAAAAATTTTTCTTACCGGGATAACCGGTCTGGTGGGCAGTTCTGTGGCTGTTTCCCTGTTGCGGCAGCGCGAAGATGTGTCCATCGTGTGCATGACCAGGAGAAACTCGGTAAAGACTGCCGCCGAACGCGTGGCCGATGTAATCCGGGCACAATGTGAATTCGATGGCTGCCCGGAAGATGCCGGAAAAGTCCTGAGCCGGATCAGTGCCGTTGAGGGAGATGTGGTTTCAATGAATCCGGCCGAAGTGGCAAAGCTTCCGGAAGTACAGGGAGTGGATATTATTTTCCATTGCGCCGCTGATGTGAACCTCGGCAAGGATCCAACTGGAAAAACCTTCAACATCAACTACAATGGCACC
>CASECL010000162.1 GCA_949286445.1 uncultured bacterium
AACTTGCGATCTCAATAACCCCCGGAGCGGTGCAGTAATGAAAAAGGCGGGGATGAAATATTGTTACAGTTACATAGAGCAATGGATGCCCAAAAATATCCGGGTGGTTTTCAGAATGTATCAACTTAACTTCAATCCTGAATCAACCTTTGTTTTCAGAAAATATTGGGATAAATATCCGGAACACTTTGTTGAAGATCAGACTTATTTACCGTGAAATACTGTCTTGCAGGCAATATGACGTTTGCCGGGCAGTTTGAAATTACCGTGATGCTGTTTCAGAGAATATTTTATCTGCGGCCGTTCTCTGCTGGATTGCTACGGATGGATAACATAAAATTAGAGCCGTAAATTTTTAAAACAATAAATCCTCTGCATCTTCCAATCCTTTTTCACCGCCGTAACTTCAGGGATATACATTTACATACCGGAAAATGGCTGATTTTTTCCGGCAATGGCTTGAAAAATAAAAATATTTAGTTATATTACTAAATAACGGAGGATTTATGCTTAAATTTGATAAAAACTGCTGCCGTCATGAAGCTGAGGTATTCAAGGCACTCGGTCACCCGACGCGGCTCTGGATTGTCAAACAGCTGGCGGACGGTCAGGAGCACTGTGTCTGTGAATTTGTTGAAGCGGTTGGAATCCGGTTTGCGACCATGAGCCAGCACCTGACCATACTGAAAAATGCCGGAATTATCATTGATGACAAACGTGGCAAACAGGTTTTTTACCGTCTTTGCTGCACCTGTATTATTCCGGTTATCCAATGTCTGGCAGAAAAAAAGCAGGACAGTTGATTTTTTTAGATTATTATTTTGTTTTTTAGCTAAATAAATAAGAAGAGATTATTGTTTATGTGGAAAACACAATGGAAATGGCTGACCGGCATTATTGGCGGATTTTTGTTATGCTATTATCTGCCGGTTGGAACGGAACGGTTTGATAATGCGGTAATTGAAGCACTGGAACTGGTAAAATGGTATGCCCGGGAACATGTTCTGCTTTGTCTGATTCCGGCATTTTTCATTGCCGGAGCCATTGGCGTGTTCGTGAGTCAGGGGGCGGTCATGCGGTATCTGGGGCCGAAAGCGGAAAAGTGGATTGCCTATCTGGTAGCATCCATTTCCGGGTCAATTCTGGCGGTGTGTTCCTGTACTATTCTTCCGTTGTTTGCCGGGATTTACAAAATGGGGGCAGGACTGGGGCCGGCGTCAGCATTTCTTTATTCCGGGCCTGCCATAAATATTATGGCGATCGTGCTGACCGCCCGGGTACTGGGAGTTGAAATCGGAATTGCCCGGGCGGTTGGGGCGATCGGGCTATCTATTGTGATTGGATTGTGCATGCACTTTATTTTCCGCAGGGAAGAACAGGAAAAAGCGCGCCGGGCGGCTGAATTTGCAGATATGGAATCCGGACGCCCCTTATGGCAGAATGTGCTGTATATTGGCAGCATGATTGCGATACTGGTCTTTGCAAATCTCGGTAAATCCGGAAATTCCGGCAAATTGTGGATGGCATTATGGGGGGCTAAATGGTATATGACGAGCTTTGCCGCACTGGTGCTTGGATTTATGCTGGTGCGTTATTACGGGATGAAGTGGTGGAAACTGGTGTGTGTCGCCATTCCGGTACTTGTACTGGCGATCCTGTTGCCGGACAAGCCGCTGATGGCATTTACTGCAGGATTTCTCGGCATTGGCGCATTTTCCAGCACGGAGAAAGATGGTGAACTCAAAAACTGGTTTGAAACCAGCTGGGATTTTGCAAAAAAAATCATGCCGCTTCTGCTTTACGGCGTTTTGATTGCCGGTCTGCTGCTGGGACGGATTGGGCATGAGGGGCTGATCCCGTCGGAATACGTGGGCAAACTGGTCGGGGGTAATTCTTTATTTGCCAATTTTTTTGCCGCGTTTGCCGGGGCATTCATGTATTTTGCAACCCTGACTGAAGTGCCGATTCTGGAAGGTCTGCTCGGTGCCGGCATGGGGAAGGGGCCGGCTCTGGCACTGCTTCTGGCCGGACCGGCTTTATCTTTGCCCAATATGCTGGTCATCAGCAGTGTTATGGGGGTTCGCAAAACGGCGGTATTTGTTTCTCTGGTTATCATATTTTCCACATTTCTGGGGTTTTTCTACGGGTGCTGGCAATGATTTTCCGCAAGATTTAAAAAAGAAGACAACTTGATGAATACACTTACGGATACACTGGGCTATTTCGGCTTTATATTTCTGGAGCTGATACTGCTTTTTCTCTCAATAAGTGCCGCGGTTTCTCTGATACTGCAATACATTTCCCGGGAGAAACTGAATAAATATCTTTCCGGACGAGCCGGATATTTGATGGCCGCTCTGCTGGGAAGCATCACGCCATTTTGTGCTTGTTCGACTATTCCGCTGACGCTGGGATTGCTGAATGCCGGAGTATCAATCGGCCCGGTTATGACCTTTGTACTGGTTTCGCCTTTGCTCAATCCGGTTATTGTCGGCATGGTCTGGACATTGATGGGGTGGCAGGCGTGCCTGGTTTACTTTTTCGCCTGCTTTTTCCCGGCAATGGCCGGCGGCTGGCTGATGAAAATTTTTCATGCGGAGCGATATGTCCGCCAATTGCCGTTAAATGGTACGGGGTGCTGTGACGCCGGAACTCCGGCTCCGGTTGTTTTACCTGATTTTAAAAGTAAGTTAAAGAAAGCTTTTTCCGATGCTTACAATGATTTGCAGCGGGTATTGATTTATTTAATCATCGGTACTGCAATCGGAGCGGTCATTTACGGCTACATTCCGCAGGAGTGGATCGTTTCCATTGCCGGGCCGGAGAACCGTTTTGCGATTCCGGTGGCGGCTTTGGCGGGAATACCGCTGTATATCCGGGCAGAAAGCGCAATTCCGATTGGGCTGGCACTGGTTCAGAAAGGAATGAGCCTCGGGGCGGTGATTGCCTTGATTATCGGCGGAGCCGGGATGGCAATTCCGGAAATGTCGATGCTGCTGAGTATTTTCAAAGCCCGGATTGTGGCGGCGGTTGTTGCCTTGATTTTTCTGATTGCAGTAATTGGCGGGTATCTGTTTAACCTTCTGTAAGTTTGATTATAAAGTTTAAAGGAGCAAGGAAAAAAATGTTGAAAATTCAAGTTCTCGGGTCCGGATGCGACAAATGTAAAAAATTGGCTGCCAACGTTAAAATTGCATCGGAACGTCTCGATTTACCCTGTAAAATTGAAAAGGTGGAAGACATCAATCAGATCACTGCATCTGGTGTCATGATGACCCCGGCACTGATGGTAAATGGCAAAGTTGTCAGTTCAGGCAAAGTATAGACGCCGGATGAAATTGCCGGTTTTCTCGCCGCTCCGGGTTGTGATTGCAGCGTGAAGAGTGAAGAACCTGAAACGGAAAATCCGGTGTCTTCCTGCTGTGGCGGGAAATCCATGGAACCTGCCTCAGCCTGTTGCTGCGGCGGCGGGGATGAAACAAAATCGGTTTCAGACGGTTGCTGTTGTTGCGGTGGAAATAAAAAAATCATGACAGCAATACTGCTGGCTTTGATTGTAATAAGCATATTATTTATTGCAGTCAAACATATTAGAAATAATTTTCCTGAGAGCAATACGGCGGCAGACGGACAGAATACGGCAGTTGAAACTGGGAAATGAAAACCTTGCGCTATCTGTTTATCCACGCTGGTTTATGTTTTGCCGGATAGAAAAATATACCCTGATTCAGAATATAAATTTACTGTGTCCTGATGGATCGTATTTGAAAAGGTTTAAAAATTTCAACCACCAAGCAGGATTTTGGCAATGTTAAAAATATTATTTATCTGTACCGGCAACAGCTGCCGCAGCCAGATGGCGGAAGGCTGGGTGCGCGCTTTGAAAAATGATGTGGTGGAAGCCTTTTCCGCCGGGATTGAAAAACATGGTTTAAACCCTTATGCCGTCAAGGTTATGGCTGAAGTTGGAGTGGATATTTCAGGTCAGAAATCAAAATTGATCCCGGAATTGCCGACCATGGATTTTGACTATGTGGTAACTGTTTGTGATAATGCGCGCGAAAGTTGTCCGGTATTTCCCCGCAGAACACACATCATTCATATCGGCTTTGACGATCCGCCGCGTCTTGCCGGATTGTGTCAGCTGGAAGAAGACAAATTGGCCTGTTACCGGCTGGTACGGGATGAAATCCGGAAATTTGTAGAAAATATTCCGGATAAATTGCCGGGGATATAATATTTTTCATTCCGGTCTGATTTGTCCAGTGATGATAAAAAAACAGACGGAGCGCAGTAAAACGTCCCGTCGGTTCAATTTCATCTAATGCCGGTTTTCCATTACCAGTTGGCGGAAACCTCTGACGGCATTTTGAATTCACGGTAACACTTGTCGAATACTTCAACTACATTTTTAAGTATGTACTGACCGTTTTTCCCCACCGTGTAGTTGGCTTTATCCACTACATGAATCGGACACTTCTGGTGCATCAGCTCAATGCATCGGGTCTGTTCCAGAGCATTCTCCAGAGTATAAATAAATTCGTCCGGATCATTTACCCGGCGGGCCGCTGCTTCAAACACCTCAATTCTCCGGGTATCGAAAGGATGATTTTCCAATTCGGTTCCGTCTGCGGCAACGATTTTCCAGTATCCCTTTTCGTCGGTGTGCGACCAGTAGAGCGAGGCTTTTTCACATTCAAATCTCAACACCGGAGAAACAGTCTTATCTGAATCGTGGGAGAAGAGACACTGAATATGTATGCCGTTTTCCGTATCAACTGCCACCGAGCAGGTATCGAAAGTTTCCAATTCCGGTCTTACCCGGTAGAGTTCTGCATTCACATCGGCCATTTTTGCAGTTTCTCTGAAAGTATTTCCGGAAACAAAGAGAGCTATGTTCAGATAATGGGCAAATGCGTTATTGATTGGGGAATCAAAGATGGCATCGCCTTTTTCATTTCTGCATTTACCCACCCAGGAATTACGGAAATAATAGGAGTCATCTCTCGGCCAGATACCCATTACTGCGATGCGTTTGAGTTTGCCGTATTTTCCGGACAGGATGATCTTTTTAATCTCCTGTATTTCTTTGGAGTAGGGGTGCTGAAAAGCCACTGCCACAAATTTTCCCGGAGTATTTTGCTCCGCGGCAATCATTGCCTTTACATCCTCCACGGATCCGGCGGCCGGTTTTTCCACCAGCACATTTACCCCGTTGGCCAAAGCCTTTTCCGTCATCGGACGGTGGTAATTTATGCCGGTGGGAATGCAGACCAGATCAAGTTCATCTGCCATAGCCTTGTAGAGAGAATCTTCGTCCGGAAATATTCTGCAGTTGATCTCCTCAAGCAGCGGCATAGCGTCGGCCGCCTTTTTACGGTTTCTCACCACGGCGGCAACGAGATCGATAGTGCCGTTTTTATGCAGTTCCAGAAGATTGTTCAGATGAAAACGGCCGAAACCGTTTACACCGATAAGCGCGATTTTTTCTTTCATGATTGTCCTGATTTCTTTTCACGGCTTTCCTTTGCCGGAAAGCTATGCTGCAATCAGCAGTCCCGGAAGTAGTAGCTGCTTCCGGGACGGTCTTAATGCAGTGATTGTAATACTATGCTTCAACTTTAATATAGCACATCCCCTATCTTGTTTCAAGCTAAAGTAAAGAGTTTATAGGAGGAAAATTCCCCGGTATTCTCGCTGCCGACCACCCAGAGATCACGGGTTGTTTCGCTCCAGGCGTAGTAATAATCAAGCCCGGAGTCAATTGTGGTTTCTGCCAAAGCGGAATTATTTATTCTCACTCCGGTTATATCCAGAGAGTCGGAGTCAGCCAGATCGAATATCATGGCTTGAGAACTGCTGTTGTAGGATGAGGTATCACCCTGTACGTTGAGCAGTCCGCTTTTTGCCGCCAGCGCGTCTCCCAGATCAGCCGCGGTAACTTTCACCGATGAGTCGCTGCTGATAGTGATTGCGGCGAAATCACCGGAAAGTCTGCCGGAGAAATCTCCCCGGTAACTGTCCAGCACCAGAGAAGTACTGTTCACGGTATTGCCGTCGCCGTATCCGGAGGCGAAAACGGTATTGGAAAATACGCTGCTTCCGGAGAAAGTTACGGTCGCTGAGTCAACAGCGGTCCGGCCGCCGTCGGCAAATCCTCCGGCATAGATATCTGCTTCAAGAGTGAAGTTTTCCTGTACGGTAATCACCGCATTGCCTACCGTGCTGGTTCCTCCGGAGGCGTAACCGCCGCCGAATACACAGCCAGTGGATTTGCCGCCGGCAAGGATGATGTTTGACGAATTGACGCTTCCGCTGCCGGAGGTGACGAAATCACCGCCGTAAATGCCGCCGGAGAGAGAAGAACCGGCGGTAAAGGTCAAAGTGGCATTCCCGATTTGAGAATTGCCCGATGCCGAGGCTTTATCGGTCAGGTAACTGCCGGCAAATGCAGAATCGCTGATTACTCCGGAAATGGTGACATTTACCGACCCGTTATTGATGTAAGAACCGGCTCCGATCACCATTCCGCCGCCGAATACGCTGGAAGCCCCGGCGGAGATGGATACGGTGGCATTACTTACTGCGGCAGTGCCGCCTCCATTGATGTAAGATCCGGCGGCAACCGTGTTTACATTATTATTTATAGAGGCTTCCACATTTCCGATTGACAGGAGACCGGAGTATTCCACCCGGCCGCCGCAAATGACATTTCCGGCATTTCCGGCGTTACCGGTTACCGCTACATAGGATTGGGCCAGGTTTAGCGTGCCCCCCTGTCCAGTGATACCGGCTCCGTAATTCCATGCGCCGGAAGACTGAGTGCCGTCAATGTTTCCGGTAATATGCAATTCAACCCGGTTGGCTGTGACTGTGGCTGAATTCAATGCCGCATGGCCGGCGATAAGGCGGTTTATCTGACCGCGGTTAGCCACCGTTTTGACATCTCCTGCGGTTTGAGACGAGGTGATTTTACTTCCGCCGAAAACCTGGCTGTAATTTCCGCCGGAAATGGACAGGTTTACCGCTCCGGAGGCATTGTCCTCCCCGCCGTAAACATTGCCGTTTACCGTGGTGTCCTTCAATACGGTCAAAGCGTTGCCGTTGGCATCGGATTTACCGGTTACCGAGGCAACAGAATCTCCGTTGAATTCGGTGGCATAATTGGTAAGGAATATTTCCTGATCACTGATGCCGCCGCGGATGAATTTCCAGCCTTCCGGAAGCGAGGTTGAACCATTTACTCTGACCGCGGCAAGTTCTTCATCGCTGAATGTGATATTGGATGTGATGCAATAGTTTCCAGTGGATGACAAAATGCTTTCACCGACAGTGATGTTCAGGTTCTTCAAGTTGTCGCCCAAAGTGCTGCTGGAAACCGAGAGCACAGCTTTACCGGCATTGGACAATCTTTCATCCAGAGCGATGTTCACGCTGCCGGCCGAAGTTTCCGCAAAGGCAACCGCTTGAGAGAGAGCAAGCGCAGTTTCTCCGGAAATATTGATGGCATTGACATTATTTATCGAAGCGGTGAAGTTTCCGGTATAGTCATCAAAGAAGAGATCGCCGTAAACTTTTTCCTCAATTCCGGTTTTGAAATAACCGCAGTCAACGGTATGGGTTATTGCCGCATTGCCGGAAATGGTTGCATAGGTTGTCCCGGTAATACTGATATTTGCTGCGGTGCCGTTGGAGTAGAATATCTTTGTTACCGTACCTCCGGAGACATTGATAACCGCATCCCCCATTATGGTCCGGACCTGAGACGCATGGTTGTAGTGGCTGGCGTAAATACCGTTGGTTATGGTGCCGCCGGACACCGTTATGGTGGCAGTGCCTCCGGTGACAGAAGTGCCGTCACCGCCGGCAAAAATATTATTGACGGTACCTCCGGTGACAGAGATATTGGTATTGCCGGTAACATTATATCCGCTGCCGAATATGCGATTGCAGTAAACGTCTCCGGAAACATTGACATTTATAGATCCGATGGTACCGGTTCTGCCTGCCACTACGGTGGAAGAAATTGATCCTCCGGAGAGATTTATTTCCACCTCGTCCGCCGTTGCGGATGCCAGGTTTCCGCCGCCGTAAATATTTCCTGATACTGCGCCTCCGGAAATATTGACTACTGCTTTGGTTACGCTCCCTGTATTTCCACCGCCGTAAACAGTTGCTGTAATGGATCCGCCGCTGATATTTACAGTGGAGGTGCCCCCAACCGAGGAGCGGCTTCCGCCGCCGTACACGTTTCCGGCAACGGTACCGGAATTGATTTTAACTTCTGAATTGCCATTTACTGTGGCGCTGGCTCCATTTCCGCCACCATAGAAATTGGCACTTATGCTGTTTTCTCCCGCGTCAATGGTAACCAGAGAATTGGCAGCGGTTCCATTATTTCCGCCGCCAACGATGGTAGCAGTGCCGGAATCAGTGGAAAATGTTCCGCCATTGACAGTTACCGATGCGGTGCCTCCGACATAACTGTTGGAGCCATGACCGCCGCCGCTAATAAAATTGGAGAATAATCCGCCATTGATTATTACATTTGTATTGTTATTTATCGTACTGCCATCGCTGCCGCCAAGTATTGTTCCGGTGAAAGTGCCGCCATTTATTTTTATCTGGGTATTTTCCGAAATTCCGTTCAACCCGCCGCCGAAAATATAGCTGGAGAAGGTTATGGTGGTAGCCGCACTCACTTCCACTTTGGATGTTCCGCCTACTGCTCCATTGTAACCGCCGCCATATATTTTCCCCACCGAAGCTGATGTCGAATCAATTAAAACCTTTGATTCACCGGTAACTGCTCCATTCATGCCGGCACCGAAAACAGTGCTGGTAAATGTTCCTCCCTGAATTGTTACTTCTGTATTAGCTGATGTAGCGGTTGCTCCGTTTCCACCGCCGCAGATATAGTCTTTTACAGAAATGGTATTGTCTGCGGTAAAAAGAATGCGTGCTGTTCCGCCTACTGTACCGTTATTTCCG
>CASECL010000163.1 GCA_949286445.1 uncultured bacterium
CGCCGCGGATGAAGTGTTGCT
Organism: uncultured bacterium; assembly: GCA_949286445.1. GTDB lineage: Bacteria > Verrucomicrobiota > Lentisphaeria > Victivallales > Victivallaceae > CASECL01. The sequence goes on from CASECL010000163.1 coordinate 22, forward strand.
GGTGGCAGATGCCGCTTTGGGCCAACAGGCTCTTTCCGTAGCAGAACATTTCCATAAAGCATTGGATCTTACCGGATTTATTCTGACCAAACTTGACGGCGACGCCCGTGGCGGTGCGGCATTGTCCATCCGGAAAATAACCGGTTGTCCGGTGAAATTCGTCGGTACCGGGGAGAAACTCGAGGATCTGGAAATATTTTACCCCGACCGTATGGCCAGCCGTATCCTCGGCATGGGTGACGTGGTATCTCTGGTGGAAAGAGCCGCCGCCGGAATTGACGCCGCAGAAGCAGAGGCGTTAAAAGAAAAACTCCGGAAAAACAAATTTGATTACAACGATTTCCTCGGTCAGCTCAAACAGATTTCGCGCATGGGCGGTCTGGAGTCAATCATGCGCTTCCTCCCCGGCGGAAGAGAGATGCGCAACGCTATCAATTCCGTGGATATGAAAGAATTCGCCCGCATGGAAGCAATCATTCTTTCCATGACTAAAAAGGAACGGGAAAACCCGGATATTATTGACTTTCAGCGGAAAAAACGTATCGCCAAAGGCAGCGGAGTCCCGGTGGAAAAGGTCAGCAACCTGACCAAACAATTCGAAATGATGCGCAAAATGATCCGCCCCTCCGGAGCTTTCGGCAAGATGATGAACAGTTCCGTAATGCCGCAGTTCACCCCCCAGGGAACGCTGGGACGGCTGCCGTCAACCCCGAGCAGAAAAGAACAGGAAAAGAAAAAACGCCTGGAAAAAATGAAGAAAAAAGACCGTCAGAAACAAAGACGGAAAAAGCATTGATATTCACACACCGTGTATTATGTGCCGGAACTCCGGCATGAGAAAGGATTTGTAAATTATGATTACCATGTTGATAAATCTGGCTGTTGCCCTGCTGATATACTGGGTAACCTCCCGTGATCTCGGTATTGCCTGGGGTGTGGTTTGCGGTATTCTTGCCGCCATGCTGTGTCAGGTGGCTTCTTTTTTCATCATCCGCAAGCTGGCAGGGAAAATCAATGACAAAATCCAGCATGACATGGAGGAGGCTCAGCATAAAATCCAGCGCAAGATGCAGCAGTTTCAGCAGCGTCCGGTGGGAAGCCCCAAAACCATGCAGCAGATTTTGGAAAAAGATCAGCGCGATGCCCTGCTCCAGGCCTTGAAGAACTCCAATGAGTTGAAAAAGTTTTTCCTCTGGAGCCCGATGATGAAAAAACAGCTCTGCACTATGCAGATGGCTCTTTATTACCAGCTCCGGGATTTCAAAAAGGTGGACGAAATGATGAAAAACGCCCTGCTGCTGGATTCCCGCAGCCTGGCAATGAAACTGGCCAGAATGTACCAGCTCAATGACGAAAATCTGGAGAAATTCTATCAGAAAAGATGCCGCAAATTCAAAGGCGAAGACGCCGCTTTTCTTGCCAGTGTGTTCGCCTGGATGATGGTAAAACGCGGCAACAATGAGAAGGCTCTTGAAACTCTGGTCAACGCCAGGAAAACTACCGACAATCAGGTGGTAATGGAAAACTGGGAACGGCTGGTAAACGGAAAAGCAAAACACTATTCCAATGCCGGATTGGGTGATCTCTGGTATTCGCTTTATCTTGAAGAACCCAAATTGAAGCCCCAGAAGGTTGTTCCGCGCTGGTAAAATCCCCCGTTCCCCGGATGGGGTGGGGAAATGGGAAAATGGATAAATCCAGCCGTTAATATTCAAGCCGCGGCAGAAAACAGAAAATATTCCCGACACCGGATAATTTTCCATTTCCGGAAAATCTTTTCACCATCTTTTTCCGGCAGTACCGGGGCAGTAACTCAGATTGATGCGGTGCGATAACATTGATTTATCCGGTCAATCCGATTGGACACATTGCGATACATCTGTTTGCCATGGCAGAAGCGATATAATTCAGATTGCTGAAGCAGCAGTGCAGATTGCTGTACATGTGTATAATTCAGATTGCTGAAGCAGCAGTGCAGATTGCTGTACATGTGTATGATTCAGATTGCTGAAGCAGCAGTGCAGATTGCGGTATAATGCAGAAACAGAAAAAAGCAGGTTCAGGAAAAAATTCCCGGACCTGCTTTTTTTGTTGCACACAACAGACAAAACTGATAATTTATTTGACCGCTTTCACCTTCGGAGTATGTTCCAGATGATAGGGAAGAACCGAATCAAACCAGAGCGAACGCAGCCACTTAAAATCCCATTTGGGTGAATTTATATCATACGGAGCTTTGTCTGCCTTGCCTTTGGAGTAATCAATATATCCGTGGTCAAGTTTATAGAAAAGATCCTGATTGCCGATCATCAACCGGGAGAATACCTCCGGCCAGGCCGGATCATTGTAATCAAAATTTCCCGTGGCAATCAGAGCCAGCTGATTGGCCAGATTGGCCCGGAAGCCGCCATAAGAGTAGATAACTGAACTGCGTCCACCGCGGGCATCACCGCTGGAAAATTCCTTAAGCATACCCTTTTTACCCAGATTGGGCAGTTTATCCGCGCCGGAAACCATTTTACCGCCGCCTTTACGTCCTTCACCCTTATTCAGCCCGGGATTGACAATGCCGCTGTAAGTATAGTCGGTCAGGGACAGATAAAGTTTCATCGGAGAGGTTAAATCCATTCCGAAATAACGGAAATTATGCACCGATTCATTTACCTTTTCCGGAGTCGGGGCATTGGCTTTGAGTCGGGCTTTGCTCCACCATTTGTTGCCCGGCAGCTCCGGACGGGAATTGCGCCAGTCAAATACCACAAAAGTGTTGCCGAGATTGGCCTTTTTCAATTCAGCAGTGAACTTCTCATGGTCATATTCATCCAGAAACTTCTGAGCATTTTCCGGCCCCAGCCAGCAGGCTCCGGCAATGAGTCCGCCAACCATGCCTTCCCGAAAGTTGGGATTCCAGGTGCGGTGAAAGTTATTAGAAGCATCAAGTGTAAAACCCTTGGATTTCTTATCCGGATAAAATTTATCGTTGCAGGTAAAGGCGGACCCCACCAGGGAAGCCTTGACCAGCAGATCAAGTTTATGCTTTTCCTCAGCGGTAAGTTTATTCCACAGCCGTGGCACATTACGAACCAGAATTACCGCAGTGGTGAAGTTGCGTTCATGCTGCGCGGCATAACCGCCATGGGCAGGAATGGTGTTATCCGGTTCCATCAGAAAACGCAGGTGCTTAAGCAGCGGCTCGTCCACTGAAGTATCTCCGGCATTGGCGGCAACCGCCTGCACCAGCAGTTTGCCCAGTTTCCCCACATTGCTGGTATAGGTGCCGGAACGGTGTATGAGCGCGTAGCGGAAAAGATCTTCCGCATTGGCTTCTTCAACCACTTTCTTATCCGGACACTTGAATACCGGAGCTGCCTTATCCGCCGCCGGCACCGTTTCCAGTGTCCCGGCAAAAGCGGCAGCAGCAAAAAGTGGAATTATCAAACTTTTTCTCATTTTTTTACTCTCTCCTTTTTATTTGGTAATTCCATTTTTCTTGTCTATTCCGACAAATGCTTTCTTCTTTTCTTTGGGCATAAGAATATAGTCCCGGTATGAAACCCCTCCGGCATGCCCGTCACCGTAAACATAGTTGCACAGAAATCTACCATTATGTCCGTTGGTCCGGTTGGCCATGTCACCATCCGGAGCCCGGGTTGTCGGCTGCAGATACGGCCAGGGATAGTAAGTCATGGAACTACCGAAATTAGCCGTTGACGACATACTCACCGTAGCTCCGACATCATATCTGGTTCCGCTGTTGATCCACGGTCCGGTCAGGCGGCCGTCAACAAACCAGAATTTGTCCCCGGAAAGCAGTTTTTCCGTCGGAGGCGGAATGGTAACTCCGGAGGCATAAGAATCATAAACCTTCATTGATCCCCCCAGCCGGTTATTCAGGGAGTAACTGACAAAATAGGTACTCTTATTGAGATTGAAACGGTCTGAGTTGGCATTAGTCAACTCAGCACAGCGCAAACCGCGGTTTTCGCTCAACGTTTTGGAACCTACCAGATGCTGATCTTTCATGATCGTGTAGAAATTCTGGCAGTAATAAAAGTTTCCGGCGTTTTTCGCTCCGTCATTGAATCCGGGCAATATGCCTTTATTATCATTGACATACATCTGTGCCCACTGCCCGATGCTCTTGAGATTTGACCGGCAGCTGATGGTGTTGGCCGTCATCCGGGCGTTCTTCAACGCCGGAAGCAGCAGCGAAGCAAGTATGCCTATGATAGCAACCACAATAAGCAGTTCGATCAGAGTGAAAGCATTCTGCCTGAGTTGAAAATGGTGATGTTTTTTCATATCTTCTCCAAAGTTGGAAAAACTGTTTTTATCACAACCACTCTTTTACTTTATCTCAATAATTTCACGGGTCAGCAGTCTGACCGGACCGAGCAGCCCCGCCGGCAGCAGATTTTCCTGGGCTTTCCACCCCCGGAAGTTGGACCAGGTGTAACGGCCGTTGCCGGAATCCGGCTTATCTTCCAGAACCCAGTTCGGGAAATAACCGGTTTTAGCTACTTTTATATTGTTTCTTTCATCACCGATCATACGGTTGGGCCAGGTGTTGGTAACGGTCAGCTTCAACGTATTTTTGCCGTCTTTCAATACTCCGGTCACATCGATACTGAAAGGCTTGCGCCAGAGAAAACCAAGATCTTTGCCATTAAGTTCAACATGAACAATATCTCTCACCTCGCCAAGATCGAGAATGTTACGGAAATTTTTCCCCACCGTTCCGGGAAGCGGTGAAAATTCACGGGTATATTCCGCGCTGCCGGAGAAGTAGGCAATATCTTTGTTTTCATGTTCGCTCCAGCTCATCAGACGGGGGAATTTGAATACCCCTGCCGGAGCACCTTTGCCCTTGACAAAGCGAAGCTGCCAATCCTGATCCAGATTAAGTTCTTCCGGCAGTTTTTCACATTTAAGCTTAAGCGGTTCCGGACGGCCGGAAACCACAACGTCCACTTCTCCAGGAGAAACAAATTCGGCGGTAACCCTGCCGTTTTCACGGGTAAGTTTCACCGGAGATGACGGAACGGTACCGGACAGGAAAACCAATTCATTTTCCAAAGCGGTCTTTTTTACCGGACGGCCATCGACAGTGTATTCCAAATCCATGGCTCTCGCCGGAGTACCGCGCATCAGCGGAGTGGCTTTGGGATAGGGATCGGGAAATTTCAATGCCTTGTGACCGGCAACAAAATTTTCTCCGCGGTCAAAAAATTCAGACACATATTTACTCACATCCTTGCCTGATCCGATCGGATCACGGGATTGACGGTACATTGCTTTGACCAGTTTGAAAACATGTTTATCTTTTTTGCTCTGTTCATCCGTACCCCGGATAACCCGGGGTTCACCCGGTCTGGCTTTGGCAGCAGGATCGAAAACCAGAAAACATGATCCATGGGGAGCTAATTCCAGCGGCATAACCGTGGTATTATTCTGAATTTCAAATACCGGAACTTTCTCCATTTTTCCATTTGACGGATCCCAGATTTCCGGATCAGCGGAGACACATTTTACCCGGATGTTGCCGGAATAATTCTGATCCAGCGTATTCCGGACGAAAATCACGGTGCAGCCGTCAATCATCCGGGGAAGCGATTTAAGTCCGCGCCGGTCAGCAGTGAAGAAAGGAGTAAGTTTAAGATATTCCACCGCATCCATCACTGACCAGAATTTTTTAATTTTCCCGGAATCCCACAATTCCTTGACTAATGTTTCGTATTCCACCGGATCATCGGTGTAGCACGGCGTACCCACCGGACGGGTGCCGGAAATTTTCGCGCCCTGTTCCAGAAGTTTTTTGATTGTCTTCAAAGATTTTACCGTCAAATACGGCGTGGCATTGGTAAGAATAAGTGCCTGATAGGAGGCAAAATCAGAAGCAGTCAATTTGCCGTCTTTGAACTTCAGATGATTTTGCAGAGCATCGGCGTTGCAGTAATCATAGGTCCAGTCTGAATCAAAGAGCTTCAGTGACGGCGCAGTGTTATTGGGCGTGCCGTCGCCGGGGAAAATCACCAGATCCCGGATCGGTTTACCGGCCTGAAGCAGTGATTGTCCGCGCCGGACGTAATCCGTCCAGATTGTGGCATCATCCCACCAGGTGGAGTTGCGGTTGAACTGGGTGCCGTGGTCTCCCAGTGATGCACCCGGCTTGACATTGACAAAGGGCTGGTGAACGTAACTGTGCAATACCAGCTGGTTAATTCCCTGAATCCAGCCGTTTTCTCCATATTCCTTGAATTGCGCCGGAGTTACCTGCCAGCGTCCGTCCGCCGGCCAGGTGGTGAAGGCCTCCGCAGCCACCACTCGGCGGCCGAAAACATTGCCGAGTGAACGCACCAGAGGCGGCAGACGCTGATTGGAATTAATCCGGATCCAGAATTCAGCGGTGGGTATGTCAGCACATTTGCCGATTTGGAAACCGTCGTAAGGTCCGTTATAAGGTTCAATTATGCAAAGCAATCCGTTTTTATTGCAGAGTTCCCGGAAATAACCGTAGTAATTTTCCGCGAAAAGATCGGATACCGTCTGCGACCAGTCAAAGAGAAATTGCGCGGTTTTGACTGAATCTTCCACGGCATACCCGGCCAGGGCAGGATAGAATTTCTTGAAATCATACCCCCGGCGGCGGGCAAAGTCCTCCTCAAATCCTTCGGTCCAGTTTTGTCCGCCGACTTCATAACTGTCAATAATTCCATACTTCAAACTGCCGTACGGTTTAGCCAGAGCAATGAATTTACCCATGGTATTGGGCCAGTGGGCATCAAGGCCGCGCCGGGAAAGTTTATCACATTCCAGTCCGGTAGCTTCCGGCAGCGCAGGATGATTTTTCTGACCGGTGCTGCTGTATCCAATCCGCAGAACAATATACTGTCTTTTATCCGGCCGCTTCCAGTTTAATGTGCCGTCGGCGGATAATTTACCAGTCAGATCTATCACATCCTCCGGACGGATGCCGGGACGGTTTTTACCCTTGCGGTCAAAGGGTGCGATGTAGGCAAATCCGGTGGTTTCCCCGGTCTTTGAAGATAGTTTTTCCACTATATTGCGTGAAGTTATCTCCATGGAAAGCAGTTTCTGCGGCAAAAGTTTTCTGCCCCAGTTATATTTGAACGTTATACGGAAAAAACGCGCTCCCGCAGGAAGCTGGGACAAAGTTTCACTCTGAATTCCCGGCAGGCTGTTTCCCCAGGTTATAATATTGAATGAACCGGCTTTTACATATTTTTTTCCGTCGGCAGAAGCTTCAATTGTACCCTTGACGTGAATATTATTGTGGGCAAAACGCATCCGCAAAGTAGCAGGAGCCTTGATTTCCCGGGGATATTCAATGGTAATGGAGGGATTTTCATCCACGCTTTTAAACAATGAAACCGCATCGGCATTGCCGGATTCAAAAATTTTCTCCACCCCCTCCAGTGCCGGAGAAGAAGTTACCTTTGACGGCTTATCCTCCGGCTCAACCGGAAACGCCACCACCGCCACATCCCGGTAGAAATTGTGTGTATGAGGAGGCATGGCCAATTTCACCGGCTTATCTGAATCAACCAGTATTTCCGAGGAGGTTATTACTTTCATGGAATTTTCCGGCTTGATCCAGGGCCCGCCGGAACTGGACCAGCCGCCGCAGTTATGGATACCGAGTTTTATCCCGCATCTGGCCGCCTCTTCCGCGGTATGCCGGAAGATTTCAAACCATTCATCAGAATACGGCACCGGCCCTTGGGGCATTCTGGCCATATCCGGGTAGAAAATATGCGCGGCACCCACTCCGGCTCTTTTCATGGCTTCCAGGTCGGCGGTAATACCTTTTTTCGTTACATAACCGCCAACCCAGTGAAACCACACCTGAAGCTTGGCCTCATCTGAGGGTTCGGTAAATTTCTTCCTCACCGCCTCGATGTCGCCCAGCAGCGTTCCCGAGGCCAGCAAGGCTATACCCAGCCCGGCAATAAATTTTTTCATTTACACTCCTCTTTTTATTGTTATTTGATGCAATTTTATTCTCTGCTCATGTAAATATTATAATCATGGATATAGAAAATGCAAGTCATTTTCCTAAAAAAATTGTATTTTGTTTGCAAATACAGATAAAACACATGAAAAATAGTCGGAATAAAATAATTTTGCAGAGTTTTTTATAGGTTTTTAATAACCACGGATATAATATTTGTCTGCGATTGCTCTTGACTGCCGGGAGGAAAGATGATATATTACCCTGAAAACAGCAAATATCAATTACAAAACCCAATAATCAAGGAAAGCATCCCCATGAAAAAAATACCGGTAATACTCCATACCGACATCGGTGATGACGCTGATGACAGCTGGGCTCTGGCAATGCTCCTGCGCCAGGAATGGATTGATCTTAAATACATTCTGGCAGATACCGGGGATTTGAATTTCCGGGCAAAAATGGTTGCCAAAATGCTGGAAAGCGCAGGAAGAAGCGATATCCCAATCGGGCTTGGAGTCGAAGCATCCGGCTTTAATCATCTGATGGCAAGTCATGTGGCGGATTACCGGCTGGAGGATTATCCCGGCAAGATTGAAAAAGACGGAGTGTCGGGAATGATTGAACGGGTGAGACAGTCTGAAAATGGAATTGCCCTGCTGTCAATAGGACCGGCTTTTGCCGTGGCCGAAGCTTTGGACAAAGCACCGGATATTGCTGAAAAATGTGATTTTGCCGGTATGTTCGGCAGCATCCGGCGCGGTTATGACGGAGCAGATGAGCCGCACCGGGAATACAATGTATTCCGGAATAATGCCGCGGCAAAAAAAGTTTTTTCTGCGCCCTGGCGTTCCGCCCGGCTCACTCCGCTGGACAGCTGCGGAGTGGTAAGGCTGGAGGGGGAGAATTACGCCGCAATCAGGGAAACGGCAGCAAAAGGCAATGACCCTTTGATAAGAGAACTTTTTGAAAGCGTTGAGGCACGGCGCAAAGCAATGAACGCCCCTGACGAAGGCAGAAGCAGTGTGCTTTTTGATACCGTGGCGGCGCATCTGGTAAGTTCTACCCGTTACCTGATAATGGAAACGCTCAATCTTGCCGTCGATGACAATGATTTTACGGTTATTGATAATGTCAACGGCCGCCCGATGGATACGGCAACAGGATGGACTGATCTCCCCGGCTATTGCCGTTTCCTCACCGATACACTGCTGAACCGCAAACCGGAGCTTTGAGTGTGAAGATTGTTGTCACCGCCGGTCCGACCCGGGAGAAAATTGATCATATACGCTATATTTCCAACCGTTCCAGCGGCAGAATGGGTTACGCCCTGGCGGCGGCGGGGAAAAAATTCTGCCCGGACGGCGAAACCGTATTGATATCCGGACCGGTGAATCTGCCAATTCCGGATGGCGTCCGGGTTGTTCCGGTGGAAAGCGCAGAAGATATGCTCGCCGCGGTAAAAGCGGAAATCAGCAATGCCAATATTCTTATCATGGCTGCAGCAGTGGCGGATTACCGCCCGGCAACGGTATTTCCGGGGAAAATAAAAAAGTCCGGAGATGATATGGTGCTGAAACTGGAACGCACCCCGGATATTCTGTTTGAAATCAGCCAGATAAAAAAGCCGGATCAGATTTTTGTCGGTTTTGCCGCCGAGACCGAGGAACTTATCGGGCGGGCAATCGATAAAATGCGCCGCAAAAAACTGGACTGGATTGCCGCAAACGACATTGCCCCGGCAGACCGGGGGTTTGAGTCGGCAGATAATGCGGTCACACTGCTGGGAGCAAATGGCGAAAGGGTGGATTTCCCCCTGATGAGCAAAGGTGAACTCGCTGAAAAAATCCTTGCCCGGATAATGTCCGGTATAAAAAAATAACCGCTCCGGCGCATCGCTGTATTAAACGTCAAAAACAGCGTGCCCTGCAGTAAGATATGGCAGGATTGCTTCTGCAAAAATAATTATATTGTGTCTTAACCGCATCAGATGGGAAATTACGTTTTCCACCAGACCCGAGCAATATTGTATTTGAATAAAACTCCGGAGTCAATCCTGTTTATCAGGCAGACATGGCGAAGCATTGGAAACCGGCGGCTTGCCGACTACCACCAAAGTTACCGCCGCCAGAATTACCAGAATACCGATTACTTGAACCCAGGAAAGAGTTTCTCCGAAAACTGTAATGCCGAAAATCAGTGCAGTTACCGGTTCCAGCGCGCCCAGCACCGCGGTTTTTGTCGGTCCGATCTGGCGGATGGCAACCGCCATGAGCAAAAACGACAGCAGAGACGGAAACAGTGCCAGTCCGGTCACACACCCCAGACTGAACAGATCCGGAAGCATCTGAAAATCCATTCCGAACCGCAGCGCGGCCAGAAATACCGCAACCCCGAAAACAATAACATAAAATGTCAGAGTATCCGCAGAAAGTTCACGCAGTGATGTAACTTTCAGCAACACCATGTAAATTGCATAACTGAGAGAAGACAGCAATACCAATATCAGCCCCGCAGTGCTGAAATGCCCCCCTGCACTGTCCAGCGACAACAGTCCGATCCCCGCAATAGCTGAAATCATTCCCAGCAGCGTCGCCCTGCTCTGACGCACTTTGAAGCAGAAAAACATTATTCCGCAGACCATTACCGGATAAACAAAAAGTATCGTTGCGGCTATTCCGGCATCAAGATAATGAAAACTAAGAAACAGAAAAAGGCTGGAAAGTGCCAGCAGAATACCGCCGGCACCCACCGGTAATATCTGTCTTTTTTCCATCCGGAACGACTTATGCCGTACCAGCATAATCCCCCCGAGTAAAATCAGAGTGAAAAAGTAGCGGTAAAACAGTACTGATGAAGTACTCAATCCACGCTGATAAAGCGGCAGACCGAAAAGCGGATTAGTTCCATAGGTAACCGCGGCCAGAATACCGCACAGCGTACCATAAAAATTCAAGTTTGTTTTCATAAATTCTCTGTCCCCGGCCATTCTGCGGAAATGACCGCCATAAAAAAATATCCGTTATCTGCCGGAGCGGAAATTAAAAAAATTATTGCAGAACCGTTTCAAAAAAAATTTTCCACTTTCTGCAACAGCAATTTTTCCGCGGTATCATCCGGCGATATATAAATTGTTTAACTCTCTTCTGATTTCTCTTTCCTCATAATGCAAAAAAACGGAACAATCATCCATGGCGGCGGTGATATTCCAACGCTTCAGAGAGCATTTTCCAGGGGTAAGTTAAAAAGCGGCAGAAGCGGTAAAAAATATTTTTCCTGAACCGCTTAATCTGTTCGATCCGGCAGTAATCCCGGCACTCTGCTCCGGTCAGAGGCTTTCCGGCAAGAAAAGCATCCATGGCAAATTCCGCCATTTCCACAGGAATTTCCGCTGCATTCCCGCCGTAGAAACGCAGCATACTGCAATTCTGTTCCCGTCCGTAATCCCCGCTCCAGGCATTGTACTCCGGATATTGCCGGAGCCGTCCGGTGATAAATAACGCAAATTTTCCCAGCGCATTGGCAATATGCCCGAAACCGCTCTCTACGCCGACAAAAAATTCCGCCCCGCGAATTATCCGGGCAACATTTTGAATTTTATGTTCGGAGGTAAAATCAAAGTAGCTTTCATTCCGCAGTTTCAATACCGGCACCAGTCCGATTTCCACCACCGCCAAACCTTTTTCCATTGCATGTTCCGCCAGCTGACGGAATTTTTCTGCCGTCCAGAGACGGCTTTTGCCGCCGGCCATGCAGTGAAAAACCACATAGCGATCCGGCA